>DATFIH010000160.1:0-2577 GCA_035270205.1 Clostridia bacterium
TCAAAAATTGTCAATGAAACTAATATAGATTTTGAATACTTTACTGATAATTCCGCTATAGAATTTAACAATGCGGAAACGCTTTCTGTCGTTGGTATTGTTCGGTTGCGTCCGGAATTAGAAAACGGCATACTAACTAACGGTATAGGATATACAAGAGAATTGACAGAGTGGGTACTTGAGCAAAATATGAACTCGGAATTAGTAAATTGGATGAACCAAAACTATCTTTCTAGTCCCTTTTCAAACCTTGGAATAGCTAAAAATATATGGGAAAACCAATTTAGGAAAGTTGGCGGAATAAATACTCCCGACAATATTCAACTATACCCGATTGATTTTCAAGCAAAAGAAAATATTTTGTCAACACTGGACAATTGGAATTCCGATAACCCTGACCACATAGTAACATATACTGATTTTGCCGAAATGCTTGGCAGTGTAATTACTGAAATGGTAAATTATATTAGTTTTGCGCTTATTGCATTCACTGCAATATCTCTACTTGTTTCCAGCGTAATGATAGGTATAATAACTTATGTTTCAGTTTTGGAACGAACCAAAGAAATAGGTATATTACGTGCTATTGGTGCAAGGAAAAAGGATATTACAAGAGTATTTAATGCAGAAACATTCCTAATCGGAATGTTGGCGGGAGTAATTGGCGTTGTGTTTACCTATATTGTGTCAATACCTATTAATATTATTGTATACAGACTAGCCGAAGTAAAACAATTGGCATCGTTGCCTATTTATCAGGCATTAATACTAATTGTAGTAAGTATAGGACTTACTGTAATTTCAGGACTTATTCCTGCGTTTAAGGCGGCAAAGAAAGACCCCGTACTTGCATTGCGAACGGAATAATATAAACAAAATTGAATTATCATCATAACCCCTGTCTTAAAATAGATAGGGGTTTTTATTTTGCAGAAAATTATCATTAATATATTACAATTTAATATTTTATACTACATTTTACCCCATTTTAATTGGCAATAATTAGCTTACAATTATTACTCGGATGGAGGTATGTTATGGTAGTAAAAACCAAAATTAAAAATAACAATCTGTGCATTTATTTAGAAGGTGAATTAGACCAAAGTGTAGCTACAAAACTTCGTACGGATATAGACAATTACCTCGACAGGATAAGTGTTAAAAACGTCGTTTTTGACATGGAAAAACTTAATTTTATGGATAGTACGGGTATAGGACTTATTATGGGCAGATATAAAAAGCTTAAAGCAAAAAATATACCTATTTATATCACAAAACCGAATATGCAGATTGATAAAGTGTTACGAGTAAGCGGAATTTATAAGATTATACCGCAAATTTAGATGAGGTGAAAATATGGATAACAGTATGAGCTTACGTTTTAAAGCGATAGCAGACAATGAAAGTTTTGCAAGAAGCGCAGTGGCGGCTTTTTGCGTACCCAACAACCCAACTTTAGAAATTATTAACGACATAAAAACTTCGGTTTCCGAAGCTGTTACAAATTGTATCGTACATGCGTATGTGGGTATGCAAGGCGATATTATGATAGAAGCGGAAATAATACACGATATGTTGACCTTACGAATTATAGATTACGGTAAGGGAATACTTAATATTGATAAAGCGTTGAGCGACTTTTACACAACTAATGATAACGATGAACGGAGCGGACTTGGCTTTACGATAATGAAAAGTTTCATGGACAGTTTAGATGTGGAAAGCGTATGGGGTGCGGGAACTACTATTACTATGACAAAGAATTTAGATGCTTAGTCAAGAACAAACAGTAGAATATATAAAGCAAGCACAAAAAGGTGATGATGCAGCCAAAACCGCACTTTTGGAGCATAATATGCCGCTGATAAAAAGCATTGCCAGACGCTATATTAATAAGCAGATAGAATATGATGATCTAATGCAATTAGGACGCTTAGGCTTTATTAAAGCTATTAATAATTTTGATTTAAATTATGGTGTAAGGTTTTCAACGTACGCAGTTCCTATGATTGCAGGTGAAATCAAACGCTATATAAGAGACAATGGCGCCATAAAAGTAAGCCGTTCGATAAAGTCACAGAATATGCAATTAAATGCTTTTATGGAGCAATACAGAGCCGAACATGGCAAAGAGCCTAACTTGCAAGAAATGGCTGATTATTTAAATGTTGACGCAACTGAACTTGTTTTCATTATGGACAGTTCTAAATATCCTGTTTCATTATATGCTGAAAACGACGAAGACGGCTTATGTTTGATGGATAGAATTAGCGCAAAAGGTACAAACGACGAGTATATTGAAAAATTTGTATTGCGACAGATAATAGACAGTTTTGACGAGAGGGATAAAAAAATTATTTACCTAAGGTATTTTCGAGATGAAACTCAAAGCGAGATAGCTAAGGAGCTAGGGGTGTCACAAGTACAGATCAGTAGGCTTGAAAGTAAAATATTAGAAAGAATTCGTAAAGAACTTGTATAAATAGTCACTCGAAAGTTAAAAATACTATCGAGTGATTTTTTTATGAGAAAAGAGATAATTGAAAAAGAGGAAATATTTTTTCCGCAAGAAAGGAG
>DATFIH010000161.1:0-3150 GCA_035270205.1 Clostridia bacterium
AATGAGATTTGCAAAAAGGCTTAAATCTCCGTCTAAAATATTGTCAACCGCCAAAACCTTATTTTCACCCATAATATTATTTTATCAAAATTCGTCAACAAAATCAATATGTATCCTCAAATCAGTTTTAATCGTTTCACATTTTGCCAACTGAACTTACAAAATTTTTCTTACATTATATTATTTTAATATAGCATTTTATAGATTGTTGTGTTAGAATACTAATAGCGAAATTAGCAGCAATATGTTAATTTACTTATTTTGGATACTTTTAGGGAAAGAATATGAAAATGGTTTTCAGATGGTTTGGAAAGAACCATGATAATATCACTTTAGATTATATCAAACAAATACCCGGAGTAACAGGCATTGTAACTTCGTTAATGGATGTCAAGGCAGGAGAGGTTTGGGATCAGGCGCAAATATTGAGCGTCAAAGATTATGTTAAGCGCTTTAACTTGGAGATGGAGGTAATAGAGAGCGTTAATATACACGAGGATATCAAAATGGGACTCGGTCAGCGCGATCAATATATCGAGAATTATATTAAAACAATAAGAAACCTTTCCAAAGCCGGCATTAAATGTATATGCTATAATTTTATGCCAGTGTTTGATTGGCTGCGCACCAATCTTTACCGTACGATGCGAGACGGCTCCTCAGCAATGTACTATGATAGCGCTTATATTGATTCCGTAAAGGATATTTCAACACTTATTCAAGGTATTCAAGATGATAGCAACGGTTTTGTGCTGCCGGGGTGGGAGTCGGAACGCCTTGCGGAAATACAAGGTCTATTTGATATTTATAAACATATTGATGAAGATAGGCTTTTTGAAAACCTGCGCTATTTTTTAGAAGCGGTTTTGCCCGAGTGTGAAAAAAGTGATATAAAAATGGCGATACACCCCGATGACCCTCCTTGGGAAATTTATGGACTTCCACGCATTATAACATCCGAAAACAACTTAAATAGGCTGGTTGGATTGGTAAACAGCCCATATAACTGCGTAACGCTATGCAGCGGATCGCTGGGGGCAAGCCACCAAAATGATATTCCCAAAATCATTAGGTCAATAGGCAGTAGGATAGCCTTTGCTCATGTGCGGAATATTAAACGGGAGGCAGGAGGCAGTTTTGGCGAAGTATCGCATTTATCGGGTGATGGCTCGCTAGACATTTACGAGATTATGAAAGCCTATTATGATATCGGCTTTAACGGTTATGTTCGTCCCGACCACGGACGCATGATTTGGAACGAAAAGGGCAGAGCCGGGTACGGATTGTACGACAGAGCGCTTGGCATTACTTATTTAAATGGCTTAATTGAAGCTATTAGCAAAAACAATAAGACAACAGGAGGATGATTATGTTTAAGAACAAGGTTGCCGTCATTACGGGCGGTGGCGGTGTTTTATGCGCTGAATTTGCATTAATGCTTGCGAAAGAGGGCGCAAAAGTGGCAGTTCTTGATATTAACAAGGCGGCGGCGGACAAGGTTTCAGCCAATATAAACAAGGCGGGTGGTACAGCTGTGGGAATCGAATGCAATGTTCTGTCCTTTGAAAGCGTCTCAAAAGCCGCCGAAATTGTTGAGAGGCAATTGGGCAAATGTGATTTTCTCATTAATGGCGCTGGCGGAAATAATTTAAAGGGAACCACCGATGAAGAAACTTTTAGAGAAGGAACCAAGAGTTTTTTTGACCTTGACCCCGAGGGCTTTAGATTTGTGTTAGACCTAAATATAAACGGTACCGTAATTCCTACACAGGTCTTTGCTCGGCATATGATTGACAAAATAGGCAGCAGTATAATTAATATATCTTCTATGAGCGCGCCCAGCCCAATGACAAGGGTTCCGGCTTATAGCGCAGCTAAAGCAGGGATAAGCAATTTTACCCAATGGCTTGCCGTATATTTTGCGTCATCAGGTATTCGTGTCAACGCTATCGCCCCCGGGTTTTTGGTAACTAACCAAAATCGGGATTTGCTTTTGACTAAAGACGGAGGCTTGACCGGCAGAGGGCAAAAAATTATTTCGCATACGCCTATGCGCAGGTTTGGAGAACCTAAAGAGCTTCTGGGGGCAATCAAATTCTTATTAGACTATGAGCAATCGGCTTTTATTACCGGAGTTGTTCTGCCAATTGACGGTGGTTTTTTGGCTTACAGCGGAGTGTAGAACGCAAAGGTTACGGATATTATCAACATACAAATAGAGGAGTTAATATGATAAATGTAGCGATTATTGGAACGGGCAAAATTTCACCCATGCATATCGGCGCCTATCTTAAATTTCCCAAACGCTGTAAAATTGTTGCGCTTGTGGATATCTATCCCGAAAAAGCGGAACAGAAGAAAAAAGAGCATAAATTAGATTGTGAAATTCTGGACTCACACAAAAAGCTTATTGGAAGAGAGGACATTAATCTTATAAGTATTTGTACTCCGCCATATGTTCACTCCGAGATAGCAAAGGACTTTTTAGATGACGGCAAAAATGTAATAATAGAAAAACCCATGGCGGCATCGCTTGAAGAATGCGATATTATTTTGCAAGCGGCAAAAAGAAGCGGAACGGTTTTGTCTGTCATTTCTCAAAACCGTTTCAAAAATTTGATTTGGAAACTTAAAAAGATGTTAGAATCGGGAGTTGCCGGTAAGGTTTTGCACGCTCAAGTAGACAGCTTTTGGTGGCTTCTTCGGCACATTAAAAACCGAGATGTATTATCTTAACTGCTTTAACAATGAAAAAGCTTTGATAAAGGCTAATTCGGATTATATAGCTTTTTACAATAACGAGCGCTTCCAAGAAAACCTAAAAGGCATGACTCCCATTGAATTCAGAAATCATGCCTTCGCATCATAAAAATTTTGTTTTTTACTTGTGTCTACTTGACAGGGAGCAGTTCACTTAGTGTTGTCGCTATTATATTTTGTAATGGTTTTACCAACATTAGCATTGATTCAACAATCTTGATCTGTTAAAAAAACTTAAAATAACAAACATCAGTACTCTTAAATATAGAGAAGGCCATCGATCTTAATAGAAATATAAGCTAGCATTATTTTTAAACTACTAGTTGAACGATTACTCATAGATGGTTGCACGTTTGAACGATTGTAGGGACAGGGGTTGCATTGGGTTTA
>DATFIH010000162.1:0-10306 GCA_035270205.1 Clostridia bacterium
AGTATTTTAACTTGACATCTACTATGCTCTAAAATATAATGAGAATTAGCTAAGAGGAAAAAAATGTTAAACAAAAATTACTTTTACGGATATTACTTTATTATGGGCTTTTACTTTAGTCCTATTTTGTGATATGCGGTAAGTTTTTTTAAATAATATTTAATAAATTATAAGCCGCCTTTGATTGGGCGGCTTTTTTAAAACGGAGGAACTATGATACTGGTAATTAAAAACAGTAGTGAAAAGAAACAACTAGACAACCTGCTCAACTGGATTCAGGGACAAGGCTTGAAATATCATTTGAGTGTGGGCGAAAATTCCACAGTTTTGGGGCTTGTGGGAGATACTTCAGTAATCGATATAGATTTGCTACGCTCACTCGATATAGTGGAAAATGTGAAAAGGATACAAGAACCCTATAAAAAAGCCAATCGAAAATTCCACCCCGATGATACCATACTTAGCATTAACGGGAATAAAATAGGTGGCAACAATTTTACACTTATTGCAGGACCCTGCTCGGTAGAAAGCGAAAAACAAATAATTGATATTGCGATAGAAGTAAAAGCTGCCGGCGCGCATTTTTTACGAGGTGGAGCCTACAAACCACGCACATCACCATATTCTTTCCAAGGATTAAGAGAAAGCGGTTTGCAATTGCTTTCAAAGGCTAAAAAGGAAACTGGTATGGCGATAGTTACCGAAATTATGGGAATCAATGATATTGAGTTGTTTGAAGATGTAGATATTATTCAAGTCGGTGCAAGAAATATGCAAAACTTTGAACTGTTAAAAGCTTTGGGACGCACGTCGAAACCTATTTTATTAAAACGTGGACTTGCCAACACCATAGAAGAGTGGCTGATGAGCGCAGAATATATAATGGCGGAAGGCAATGAGAAGATAATACTTTGCGAAAGAGGTATAAGAACCTTCGAGCAGTATACAAGAAACACGCTTGATTTGTCGGCAATACCATTAGTTAAAGAACTTACTCATTTGCCGGTAATTGTAGACCCAAGTCACGCATCAGGACTTTCGCGTTTGGTGGCGCCACTTTCTCTTGCAGCGGTGGGCGCAGGTTCGGACGGGCTTCTTATTGAAGTTCATAATGATCCTATGCACGCGTTATGTGACGGTGCGCAATGTATCAAACCAATGCAGTTTGACCAGCTTGTTAAGAAAATCGACATTATGTTGCCTATTGTAAATAAGGTGAGGGAATAAAATTATGAATATAGGCGTAATTGGTTTAGGTCTAATCGGCGGTAGCTTGGCAAGAGCATTTAAAAAAGCAGGAAATACAGTTTTTGGTTATGACATAAGCCAACAAACTATGTTAAAAGCTGAACTGCTCGAAGCTTATACTAAGCCACTGGATAAGGATAATTATAACCAACTTGACTTATTAATTATTGCAGTTTATCCAAGGAGCTTTGACAATATATTGCAAGAAGTTGCGCCCAAATTAAAAGACGGAGCAATAATTCTTGACATTGCAGGCACAAAAAGAGTGATAGTTGAAGCGATGAAAAAAGCATCACAACAATATCCCAATTTAAAATTTGTAGCAACGCATCCTATGGCAGGCAAAGAATTTTGGGGAATAAATCATTCAAGCTCTTCACTTTTTGAAAAAGCATCACTACTTGTAGCGCCAGTTAAAGCAGACATAGCCGATCTTGTTAAGATAAAAAAGGCATTTGTTAAAATAGGGGTAGCAAGCGTAGTTATGACAAACGCGGAGTTGCATGATAAGCGGATAGCATACACTTCACAGTTAGCGCACCTTATATCGTCTAGCTATGTAAAAAGCCCTTCCGCGCTAGACCATGATGGATACTCGGCAGGAAGTTTTCGAGATTTGACAAGGGTTGCAAAGCTAAATGCCGATATGTGGAGCCAACTTATTTTTGACAATAGAGATAACGTAATAAAAGAATTGGATATTTTTATTGATAATATTACCCGGTTCCGCAATGCGCTTTGCAACAATGATGAACAGCAACTAAATATATTGTTGGCAGAAGGAAATGAGCAAAAGGTAAATGTTGAAAAAGCTACCAGAGAATGGAAAAGGATACACAATGAAAACGATTAAGGTAAATGCATCAAAAACGTACGATATACTCTTAGGAAACGGAATTATTGATAAGATAGGTACTTATCTTAAAGAAATAATTGTGTGCAAAAAAATAGTTATAGTAACCGATACCAACGTAAATAAGCTATATGGTGAAAATGTTGCAACCAAACTAAAAGAGAGCGGATTTGAAGTATTTATATACGAATTTTTAGCGGGTGAAAAGAGTAAAAACAGCGCAACGTATTTGGAACTTATTGCTTTTATCGCAAAAAACCATTTGCAAAGGAGCGATTGTTTGCTTGCTTTAGGTGGGGGAGTCGTTGGCGATATCACAGGATTTGCGGCAGCAACTTATATGCGCGGTATAAAATATATACAAGTACCAACGACGCTTCTTTCTATCATAGACTCTTCTGTAGGAGGAAAGACAGGAATAGATTTGCCCGAAGGGAAAAATCTTTTAGGCGCATTTTACCAACCTGACAGAGTAATCGCAGATACAAAACTTTTAACAACTTTGCCTTATGAAGAGGTGAAAAACGGCAAAGGCGAGCTTATAAAATACGGTATACTTCTAGGCGGAGAGCTTTGGGAACTGATAGAGCAATGCGAAGACCCGTTAAAATCTGAAAAGATGCTGAGTTTGTGTATAAATTATAAACGTGATATTGTCGAAGCTGATGAGCACGAAAATTCGGTAAGAAAATTACTTAATCTTGGGCATACCGCAGGTCACGCTATAGAAAAACTTACTAACTATGTATTGCCACATGGAGAATGCGTTGCGCTTGGGATAGCTATTATAATAAGAGCGTCGTTAAAAAGAGGCGATTTATCTTTGACAAGTTATAACAAAATAATGTCGGTACTTGTTGCTGAAAATATGCCCATTACTACTGAAATAGATGAAAAAACGATAATAGACGCCGCCTTGAACGATAAAAAAAGGCAAGGTAATGAGCTTACTATGGTAGTTGTAAAAGATATAGGAAAATGCGTTATGGAAAATGTGCCCATAGAAAAGTTAGGAGAATATTTTATATGCAGGTAAAATTACAAAAAGCTTTTTTGCAAGGCGAAATCGATATAATTATCTCCAAATCCTATGCTCATAGGTTGCTTATAATGGCATCTTTAGCAGATACTCCCACCAAAATTATGGGACGGTCGGAAGCAAAAGACGTTATACAGACAGTAAATTGTCTTAATTCTTTAGGCGCAAATATTATAGATACGCCCGATGGCTATATTGTAAACCCTATTGTAGAAAAAATAGGTGGTGTATGTAATGCGGGGGAAAGCGGTTCAACGTTGCGTTTTTTATTGCCCGTTGTGGCTGCACTAGGCACAAATTGCTTGTTTACAGCTGAAGGTAGACTGGGGCAGAGACCGATGAAAGACCTTATCGAATGTTTAAAAATTGGTGGTGTAAGCGTAAGCGATAATGCGCCTTATAAGGTAAGCGGTAAACTGCATAGTGGCGATTATGTAATTCGGGGAGATATAAGCTCGCAATATATAACAGGTTTGCTGTTAGCTTTGCCTACGCTAGATGGCGACAGCAAAATTATTATTGAAAACAATATTGCAAGTAGCGGATATCTCGATATCACACTTGAGTGTATAGAGCAATTTGGCGTGGATATTAAAAAAATGCCATATGGGTTCTTTGTAAAAGGTGGACAAAAGTATACTAGCCCAAAGGTAGTAATAGTGGAAGGTGATTGGTCTAATGCGGCATTCTTTTTGGCAAGCGGAGCACTAAATGGCAATATCAAGGTAAACGGTCTTAACATAAATTCTAAGCAAGGTGATAAGGAAATTTTTAATATAATGAAAGATATGGGAGCTGATATAAGGTATGAAAATAATAGTGTCCAAGTGCAACGCTCCAACCTTACACACGTAGAGATAGATGCAGACAGCATACCTGATTTAGTGCCTATAATCTCCGTGCTCGCAGCTTGCGCTAAAGGCAATTCGAAAATAAAAAACATAGAAAGACTGAGGCTAAAAGAAAGCGACAGAATAACTTCCACAATGCACATGCTTGACATTTTAGGTATCCAAAATAAATATTTAGGTAGCCTAAATATAAGTGGTGGCGATATTGCAGGCGGTAAAGTAGACGCATATAATGACCATAGGATAGTGATGGCTGCAAGCGTTGCTGCGCTTAAAGCAGAAGGCATTGTTGAGATTGCACAAGCGGAAGCGGTCAATAAAAGCTATCCCAATTTTTTTGAAGAATATAAACGGCTGGGGGGTAAAATAGATGTTACTTACTAATGATAAACTTACGCTTAGTATTTGGGGAGAATCCCACGGCGAAGCGATAGGTATGAAATTATCGGGTATACCTAAGGGAATAAGAATAGACTTAGATGAGCTCCAAATGTTTGTTGACAGGCGTAAAAGTGTAAATAGCGTTTATTCTACCACACGAGGTGAAGATGATAAGGTTATAATAACCGCAGGTATAGAAAACGGCCTTACCAACGGTGCAATGATAGAGGCAAAAATACTTAATAAAACGCAAAAAAGCAGTGATTATGAATATCTAAAATTCACGCCGCGTCCGTCGCACGCTGACTATCCTGCTTATGTAAAATATCAAGGCAAGTTGAATATGTCGGGAGGTGGTAAGTTTTCCGGAAGAATGACTGCGCCGATTTGTATAGCAGGGGGTATAGCAGAACAAATTTTAACAACAAAAGATATTGTAATAGGCGCATACGTTTCGGAAATTGCAGGAATAAAAGGGCTTTCTTATCAGCAAACAGAAGTAAAAGTAGAGGACGTAATAGTAGCTAAAAAAGCGACTTTTCCTATACTACGAAATAGCAATGCTAATTGTATGCTAGAAGCAATCGAAAAAGCCAAACAAGAGGGCGATTCGGTTGGGGGCGTTGTGGAAGCAGTAGCGTTCAATTTACCCATTGGATTAGGAGATTCGTTATTTGACGGCTTAGAAAGCAACATTTCAAGACTCCTTTTTGGCATTCCTGCCGTTAAGGGAGTGGAATTTGGATTGGGATTTGGTATAGCAAGAACTACAGGTAGCAAGGCAAACGATTGTTATTATTTTGATAATGACCAAGTAAAAACCTATACCAATAATAATGGCGGTATACTTGGCGGTATGACCAATGGTATGCCATTGACATGCAGAGTTGCATTTAAGCCTACACCTTCTATTTCGAAGGTGCAAGATACCGTTAATTTATTGACAAAAGAAAATACGCAAGTCGTCACAAAAGGCAGACATGATGCCTGTATAGTTCCAAGGGCGGCAGTAGTTGTGGAAGCGTGCATTGCGCTTGCAATTTTAGAAAGCACTTTATAAGGAGAGTATATTATGAATATCGAAGAACTAAGGAAGGAAATTGACAATCTTGATGATGAAATTGCTTGTCTTTATGACAAAAGGATGGAAATAGTCAAGGAAATAGGTATGGAAAAAGCATTGGACAACAAGAACGTGCTTGATACGAGCAGAGAGAAAGAAGTTATAAATAGGGTTACAAAGCAAGTGAAACCAGAAATTAAGGTATTTACAAAAATGCTTTACACTACAATTTTTGATACGAGCAAGGCTTACCAGTCAAGATTTGCCCATTTATCGTCCAATATAGGCGAACAGATACAGAAAGTGCTTGCCGAAAAACGTGAAAGTTTTCCAGAATATGCAACAGTTGCTTGCCAGGGAGTGCAAGGCGCTTATTCACAAATGGCAGCGGAAAGACTTTTTGTGCTTTCCGACATCACTTATTTGAAAAACTTCGAAGGAGTTTTTAATGCGGTGCAAAAAGGACTTTGCAGTTTTGGTATTTTACCTATTGAAAATAGTTCAGTTGGTTCGGTAAATGCAGTTTATGAACTTATGAAAAAGTATAATTTTCATATTGTAAAAAGCATAAAGCTGCCTATACGACATAGCTTGCTTGCAAAAAAAGGGGTGAAAATAAGCGATATTAAGGAAATAGTATCCCATGAGCAAGGCATAGAACAATGCAATCAATATATTCAAAAACTGGGCAACGTTAAGGTAACGTATTTAGACAATACAGCGCTTGCGGCAAAATTTGTACAAGAAAGCAACAGAAACGATATCGCTGCGATATCTTCCAAACAATGTGCGGATTTATACGGCTTAGCGGTGTTAGACAACGGTATTCAAGACAACGATAGCAACTTCACACGTTTTATTTGCATATCAAAACAGCTCAAAATTTTCCGCAATGCCAACAAAATAAGCATGATGGTAAATTTAGCGCATGAACCGGGTAGTTTGAACAAACTGTTGTCAAAATTTACATCTTTAGGATTAAGTCTTACCAAGATAGAGTCCATACCTCTGCCAAATACGGACTTTGAATTTATGTTCTATTTTGACTTTGAAGCAGATATAGAAAGGGAAGAAGTGCAAAATTTATTGGCAGAACTAGATAACAGATCAGAAAAGTTTATCTTTTTAGGGAGTTACAACGAGGTAATTTAATGAAAAAATACTGCCTTATTGGTGGCAAACTAGGTCATAGTTACTCTGCCGAGATACATGCAGAATTTGGGTATGTATACGACCTTGTCGAGCTTACGAGCCAAGAGCTTAAAGCTTTTGTGGAAGCTAGCGAATATGACGGATTTAACGTAACTATTCCCTATAAAAAAGAGATAATGAAATATTTAGACGTTATAGATCCGCAGGCACTTGAAATTGGGGCAGTAAATACCGTAAAATATAAAGAAGGTAAGAGTTACGGCTACAATACCGATTTTTATGGTATGGAGTACGTTTTGCAGTCGCAAAGCATATCCCTTGCAGATAAAAAGGTTGTAATACTAGGTTCGGGTGGCACATCGAATACAGCATTTGCCTTGGCGCAAGCTAAAAAAGCGCAAAAAATAGTTGTAGTTAGCAGAAACGGCATAGATAATTATGAAAACATATCCAAGCATTATGATGCCCAAGTTATAATTAATACAACACCCGTAGGTATGTATCCTAACAACGGTAATAAAATTATCGACATAACAAGCTTTACGGAACTAGAAAGCGTTGTTGATGCTATTTACAATCCATTATTAACGCCGCTACTTTTAGATGCAAAAAAAAGTGGAAAAAAGTATGCGTCAGGCTTAGCTATGCTTGTTGCACAAGCAAAGTTTGCAAAAGATATTTTTTTAGAACAAGAAACGGATTTAAAAGAAATAGCGACTATTTATAAAAAACTGCTGTTAAAAACAGTAAATATAGTACTTATAGGTATGCCTTCAAGCGGTAAGACCACAATAGGCAAAGAGTTAGCTAAAGAATTTAACAAGAAATTTGTCGATATAGACAAAGAAATAGAAAAAGCATTTGGGAAAAGCGTAAGCGCAATTTTTGCAGAAGACGGAGAAAAAGCATTCCGCGCTGTTGAAAGTGAAATGCTGATAAAATTCGGCAAGGAAAAAGGACAGATAATTTCCACAGGCGGCGGAGCGATTACTGGCGAGAACGCATACTGTGTTTTAAAGCAAAACGGTATAATAGTTTACCTTACAAGAGACTTGAAAAAAGCAGATGTATACGGTAGACCGCTTCTTGAAAAGGATGCTCTAAACGTGCTTAAAAAGCTTTATAATGAAAGACGTTCTTTATATATAGGCAGCGCTGATATAGTAGCTGATAACAATGGTGAAATTGCAACAACAGTACAATTTATTAAGGAGCAAATCTATGAAAATATTGGTGATTAACGGTGTAAATTTAAATATGCTAGGCATTAGGGAAATTAACCTTTACGGACAAAATACCTACAAAGATCTGGAAGAATATATAAAAAAGGAAGCAGATAAGCTAAATATTGAAGTAAGCGTTTATCAATCAAATTTTGAAGGTGAGATTGTAACGGCTATACAAAACGCTTATAAAGTATATGATGGTATAATCATCAATGCAGGAGCGTATACGCATACTAGCATAGCAATACTAGACGCATTAAAAGCAGTTGCCATTCCTACAGTTGAAGTACACCTTACCGATATAAAAAATCGTGAAGAATTTAGACAGCTAAGCTATATAAGTTATGTTGCCAAAAAGATTATTTGTGGTAAAGGCTTTGCCGGATACAAAGAAGCTATGCAATATTTTGCCAAATAATAAAATTTACGGTTATAACAAAACAGGAGGCAGTTCAGAATTTGCCCCCTGTTTTTTATTTTTTAAGGTTTAGATTGACCTTGCAACCTCATACGCATCCCAAATTGCGCCTCTTATATTTCGTACTTTTAGCGAGTCGCCAAGGTTATAAACTTCTATAGGCTCAGCAGCAAGTTCTTCAAAGAGAGTTTTATCCCCTCTATAACCAACGGCAATTACTACTGTATCGCAAGCCAAAGTTTTTTCTTTGCCGTTTACGGTAACAACAGCGCCATCTTGAGTCACTCTTACAAGTTTAGAATTGGTATAAATGCCAACTTTGTTAAAACTCAACAAGTCTCTTAGCATCCATTCGTTCATAGGGGCAAGAGCGCTGCCCGATTTTAATATATCGGAAAGTTCTTCTGCAATAGTGACCTGAATACCTTTCGTGGCAAGGTGCAAAGCAGTTTCGCATCCTACCAAGCCACCGCCTATAATTACAGCTCGTGCGCCTACTTTTTTTGTGCCGACTAAAACGTCGCCCGCATACGCTACGTTATCAGATTCTATGCCGGGCAAATCAAGTTTTATTGCATTTGACCCTGTCGCAACGTATACGATATCGGGTTTGGCTTTCAAAATCATCTCTTTTGTTGCCATAATGCCTAGTTTTACAGTTACCTTTAGTTTTTGAAGTTGCGTAACGTACCAAGCAACTAAGGCGCGGTCATCTTCTTTAAAGTCGGGAATTCCGCCAATCAGAAGACTGCCTCCAAGTTTTGGATTGGCGTCGTATACAACGACCTCATAACCACGAAGCGCGCTGACTCTAGCGGCTTCCATACCGCCGACACCACCTCCAATGACTACAACTTTTTTGGTTTTACAAGCTTTTGATATACCCACAGTCAATTCTCGCCCGCATTCAGGGTTTACAGTACACGAACCTAATTTTCCCTCCAATAGCCTTACAAAACATCCGTCGTGACAACCTATACAATGACGTATATCTTCCGTCATACCACATTTTAATTTGTTACAATAATCAGGGTCAACAAGTAATGGTCTGCCTAGCCCGACAGCGTCGAGTTTAGCATTGGTTAATGCGTCCAATGCCATATCGGGATCGTCCATTCTACCCGCGACCATAACGGGCACTTTACTAACTTTCTTTAATTCTTCGGCAAGGTTAAGGTACATTCCTTTTTTAAAATACATTGGAGGATGCGCCCAATACCAGGAATCATATGTTCCGGCATCTGCATCAAAGGCGTCATAGCCTGCTTCTTGCAAAATCTTGGCAGCTTCTAGCGCTTCAGGAATATCTCTGCCCAATTCCTTAAAGCTTTCGCCCGGGAGTCCGCCTTGACGTATAGCTTTTATAAAACTTTTTATGCTAAAGCGTAAGACAACGGGAAAATCCTTTCCGCATACTGCTTTTATCGATTGCACAATCTCAATAGCAAACGTCAGTCTTCCCCTTAAATCACCACCATATTTGTCTGTACGTTGGTTAAACAAAGCCATTGCAAAACAATCAAGTAGATATCCTTCATGAACAGCGTGAATTTCCACTCCGTCAAAACCTGCGTCTTTTGCTATCTTTGCCGACGTAGTAATATTTTTAACTAAGGTTTCCACCTCATCAGTTCTTAGTTCTCTGCACACAATTCTTGCATCCCATCTGTTTGTTATGGTACTAGGTGCGACAAGATCATTTTCACTTTTCATCATGCCGGGGATAGCACTTCGGCCTAGACCAACGGTTAGTTGGAGCAAAATTTTTGTGCCGAAAGCGTGTATTCGCTCTGTCATTTCCGCAGCGACTTTAACATATGCGTGAGGATCAGTAAGGGGCGAGGGTGCAAGTCCGCTAACGTGCTTTTCCACCTCGTTATCGGCAAGGTTTGCCCCGGTTATTATAAGTCCGACCCCGCCCTTTGCTCTCCTTACAAAGTATTCAACAGACTCTTTAGTAAAAGTTCCTTCTGGTGTGGTGCCTACCGGCGTAAGCATAGGAGCCATAAAAAACTTATTTTTTATTAATAATCTATTGATTATAAACGGCTCGAACAGCTTGGTATATTTTTTAT
>DATFIH010000163.1:0-2671 GCA_035270205.1 Clostridia bacterium
GTTACTATCCATTTTGGTACTATATTATATAAAAATGAAAAAATATTATAAATGCTTTGTTTTTTTCAAGCTTTTATTGTATAATTTATAACAATATATTTATAATTTGCGCAAAGGAGGCAAAAATGACTCGTTCGGAGATTTTATTTGATATGATAGATAAAGGATTACATCCTATTCAGAATTATCGCCGTTTTAAAAATATCGTAAGAGAAACGGAATTTGTTTATGATGAGAATTATCCTGATGATTGTACAGGTGAATTTTACTACGATCCTGAAATAATTAAAAAAGGCGAAAAGGTTCCTGTAATTGTTAACATACATGGTGGCGGATTTGTCAAAGGCGACAAAAAACATAGAGAAAGTCTTTGCGGAATGTATGCAAACCGTGGTTATTTTGTTTTAAATATAAATTACCGCCTAAGTCCTAAATTTCAATTTCCTGCGGGAGTTTTAGACGGTGTAAAAGCTGTAAACTATTTAGTAAAAGTAGAAGAAAAATACAATTTGGATTTGGATAAAGTTGTACTAACCGGCGACAGTGCAGGCGCATATTATGCATCGATGGTAGTTGCTGTAGCGCACAACGAAACGTTGCGTGAAAAGTTAGGATGTGACAAGCTGCAAATAGAACCCGCATGCTTGGCAAGTTTTTGCGGTCCATATGATTTGCCTGCAAGTATCGTATTGACAAAGCTTCCTTTCCAACTAGTATGGGATATGGGACATTGTTTACTTGATGACGATACGTTCCAACTAAAAAAAGACTTTTCAAATATTAACGATTATAAGCTGATAAATGAAATCAGCCCAATTAAATGGGTTAATGAAAAATGGTGTCCATCGTTTTTAGCAATGGCGTCAAGAGATGTTTTCTGCAAAGGACAAGGTGAAGCTTTGGAAAACAAATTAAAAGAAGCAGGCGTTAGGGTGTATGCATACAAATCTAAAAAACTGTTAGATAATCATTGTTTCCACTTAGATATGTACAAAGCGGTAAGTCGTAAGTGCTTTAATGAGATGTTTAACTTTGTTGAAGACGTATTGAAATAATATACTATAATTATCTTTGTAGATAAAGAAAAAAAGAAGCGCTCTACGCTTCTTTTTCTTTTAATAATTCTTATTACGCTTCTTTTTCTTTTACGAATTCTTTAAAATTTTCTTGCTCGTCAATCTTTAATTTTAAAAGCTTGTTGGTAATTATGCTAACCACAGGAGTTATGATAACGCTGTAAGCCATGCAGATTACTCCGATTACGGGAGAATTGTTGATACCTAAAAAAACCGAATTTTTCAAGCCAGGGACAAAACCTAGTATTACTAAAGTAAAAGTAATTACTAAAGTTCCTATTATCGACGCCCAAGCACCATATTTGTTAATTTGTTTAAAGTATAATCCAAGAACGTAAGGTCCTAAAAAGCATCCAGCTAGAGTTCCCCAGCTAAAACTCATAAGTTCCACTATTCCGATGGGCTTAAAAATAGCTATAATAGCCGATAGCGCTATTAGAAATACACTTGTAACTCTAGTGTAGATATTAACTTTTGTATCAGGCGCATCCTTTTTGACGTAACCTTTATAGATATCTATCATAATTGCGCCCGAACCACTTAAAGAAAGTGATGCAAGTGTGCTCATGCTAGCTGACAATACAAGAACTATCATTACGGCAATAAAGATAGGCGGTAAAAGGGTTGTCATCATTCCCGGGATTATGTTGTCGAATTGGCCGCTGCCAACAAGACCAGAATAATTTATAGCATCGCCAAACAATATACTAGTTGAGCCAGCAAGATATGCGCAAATTCCTATTATTGCACAAAAAGCTGTTGATATAATAGTTCCTCGTTTTATAGAGTTTTTATCCTTGATTGTATAAAACTTATGGATAGTTTGAGGCAAGCCCCAAGGCCCTATTGAGGTAAGCAATACAAGGCAGACAAGTACAAAAATAGTTTTTCCGTTGGATGGTATAAATGACTTGTCGAGAGCCGCAAGTCTTGTGAATGCGTTGCCGATACCATTAATATACTGGTTGTTAAAAACAAATACAACAAACACAATTATGCCAAACAGCATTATAAAGCCTTGAATAAAGTCGGATAGCGCAGTAGCAAAATAACCGCCGAAAAAGACATATAATGAAGTAATAAGCGCAAGAATAATAACACATATGGTAAACACTATATCCACACTCTTACCGCCTAAGCTAAATACCGCCGCAAACAATGCGCCTAAGCCCTGATATACAGAAGCAGAGTAGGGTATAAGGAATAACGCTACTATAATGCCTGCTACAAGCTTTATTTTTTTATCCTTATAACGCTTTTCAAAGAATTGCGGCATAGTTTGGATTTTGAACTTTTCAGTATAATATTTGGTAGGTTTTGCCAGGATTAACCAAGGAAGCAATGTGCCAAGTAAAGCGTTGCCGATACCTATCCAAACTGCGCCAAGTCCAAACAAAACACCTAGCTTTCCAGCATATCCTATTATAATAACCGAAGAAAAATACGTAGTACCGTATGCAAATGCTGTCATCCAAGGACCAACGCCTCTGTCAGCAAGATAAAAACTGTTTAACGTATTACTTTTTTTACGGCTAATATAAGCTATTAAGACCATTATTCCTATGTAAATTGCTAAAACAATAAAATATAAAATA
>DATFIH010000164.1:0-3550 GCA_035270205.1 Clostridia bacterium
ATACTGATCATAAGCAGCTCTTTTTTGTGGATCGCTAAGTACTTCGTAAGCGTGTTTTGCTTCTTTAAATTTTTCTTCAGCTTCTTTCTTTTTACTTTCTTCCGCCGTTGCGTAAACATCTGGATGATATTTTTTTGCCAAACGACGGTATGCGGACTTTATTTGGTCCGCATCCGCTTGTTTGGCAACTCCTAAAATGGAATAATAATCTTTATCTGCCATAATTAGTTGATATCATCAGGGTCTACATTGATCGTGCTTGAATCGTCATCAGCAGAGCCTGCTCCTTCTTGTGGATTTTGTTGTTGAGCCTGCTGGTAAAGTTTTGTGAATATAGGATTAGTAGTCTTACTGAGCTCTTCAGTAATTTCCTTAATTTCTTCTACAGTAGTTGCTTTTTCTAATTTTTCTTTAGCCTCTTTGCTTGCGCTTTCTAATGTTTCTTTATCTTCAGATTCAAGTTTATCGCCAGATTCTGATAAAGTTTTATCAATAGCAAGTATAAGTTGTCCTGCATTGTTGCGCATATCTACCATTTCTTTACGCTTTTTATCTTCTTCCGCAAATTTTTCTGCTTCTTTCACTGCTTTATCTATATCATCTTCGGTAAGATTGCTTGATGCAGTTATTGTAATATTATTGGTCTTACCTGTACCTTTATCTACAGCGGTAACACTTACAATACCGTTGGCATCAATATCAAATGTAACCTCTATTTGAGGAACACCACGCATAGCTGGAGGAATACCTGTAAGTTCAAAGCGTCCTATTGTCTTGTTATCGCTTGCCATGCTTCTTTCACCTTGCATAACGTGAATATCAACGCTGGTTTGGTTGTCACTTGCAGTGCTGAATACCTGAGATTTTTTCGTAGGTATAGTAGTATTTCTTTCAATAAGCTTTGTAAATACTCCGCCCATAGTTTCGATACCTAAAGAAAGTGGTGTAACGTCAAGTAGTAAAACGTCTTTAACATCGCCAGCTAAAACGCCTGCTTGAATTGCTGCGCCAAGAGCAACACATTCATCAGGATTGATGCCCTTGTAAGGCTCTTTTCCAATAATTTTTTTAACAGCATCAAATACTGCGGGAATTCTTGTAGAACCGCCAACTAGTACAACCTTATCAATTTGGCTTACGCTAAGCCCTGCATCTTTAAGAGCTTTTAAAGTTGGGTCTATTGTTCTTTTTACTAGGGATTCGGTCAAATCATTGAATTTTGCTCTTGAAAGAGTCATATCAATATGCAATGGTCCATTTTCTCCCACCGTTATAAAAGGTAAGTTAATGCTTGCAGTTTGTATGCCCGAAAGGTCAATTTTTGCCTTTTCTGCAGCTTCTTTAACCCTTTGCATAGCCATTTTGTCCTTGCTTAAATCAATACCGTCACTGTTTTTAAACTCAGTTACAATCCATTTCATAACTTCGCTATCAAAATCATCGCCGCCAAGTTTGGTATCGCCGTTTGTTGCAAGCACTTCAAATACTCCATCACCAAGTTCTAGTATGGACACGTCAAACGTACCGCCGCCAAGGTCGTATATTAATATTTTTTGACTCTTGTTGTCCTTGTCCAAGCCATAACTTAATGCAGCTGCGGTAGGCTCATTTATAATTCTCAAAACCTCAAGCCCTGCAATCTTACCTGCGTCTTTTGTTGCTTGACGTTGCGAATCGCTAAAATAAGCAGGTACCGTTATAACAGCTTGTGTTATTTTTTGTCCCAAATAGCTTTCAGCATCTTCTTTTAGCTTCGACAATATCATTGCGCTTATCTCTTGTGGCGTATAATTTTTATCGTCAATCTTTACCTTAAAGCTAGTTCCCATCTCTCTTTTTATAGATGAAATGGTCTTATCAGGGTTTACTACTGCCTGTCTTTTTGCGACTTGACCTACAAGTCTTTGTCCGTCTTTAGTAAATCCTACTACTGAAGGGGTTGTTCTAGCTCCCTCAGCATTTGCTATAACAACAGCTTCTCCGCCTTCCATTACTGCAACGCAAGAGTTGGTTGTTCCTAAATCAATTCCTATTATTTTTGACATATTTGTGCCCTCCTATTTTTTATTGTGCTACTTTAACCATAGCCGGTCTTAATACTTTATCTTTTCTTTTATATCCTTTTTGAAAAACTTCAATTATTTTATTGGCGTTTTCTTCATCATCTGCTTTAGCGATTGCGTGATGTATTTGGGGATCAAAATATCCGTCTGTCTTTATCTCTTCAACCTCGTATTTGTTCAAAATACCTAATATTTGTTTATATATAAGTTCTACGCCTGCTTTAGAATTTTCTTCACTTATAGAGTTTAGTCCTCTTTCAAAATTATCTAATACCGGGAGTAATTCGATTACAAAGTCATTTATTCCTTCATTTCTCGATATCCTGACTGATTCTGCATTGCGTCTGCGGTAATTGTCAAATTCCGCTTGAACACGCTGAGCAAGATCTTTATATTCTTCAGCTTTTTGATTGGCAATCAAAGATTCTTCATCTTCACTCGGAATCTTTATTACTTCCTCCTCCGCTATTTCTTCCTTTTCTTGTGTTTTTGCCTTTGAGTCTTTCTTTTCCATTACTACCTCCGTCTACAATTTCATCTAAGGTTTTGCCTATATAACTAAGAACACTCATTACTTTGGAATAATCCATACGTTCAGGTCCTATAACGCCGGCATGCCCTACTTCTTTTCCATTTAATTTATACTTTGCGGTAACTACCGCGCAATTTTCTATACCGCCTGCTTCATCTTTACCAATTTTTACGCTAAATTCTATATCTTGATTGTTTTCAACAATATCAGCAATTCTTTCTTTGGTGTCTATTGCGGCAAGGAAATCCTTGGTTGAATCTATGTTTTGGTCGGGATATTCTAAAAACTTAGATTGTCCTTCCAAAAATACGTTACTTTCATCATTTTTTGAGTATTTTTTAAGTACTTTAACAACGATATCATAAAGTTCTTTATATTTTTCTATCTGCTTTTCTACAATGTCATCAAAGTCGGTGATTTCACCTACCTTTTTACCACTAAAAATATTGTTAAGTAACATATTTGCTTCAGTAATATAATTGTTATTAATATCTTCTTTAAGCGTAATAACTTTATCTCTTATAATACCGCTATCGGTTATTATAATTACCAAAACGCTGTGTTCGTCCAAACCAACAAGTTTTACCTCTTTAAGTCGTACTGCATTAATATTTTTTAACACAATTACCGACGTATAATTAGTAACGTCGCTAATAACTTTAGCCGTTCTTCTAACAATATCTTGTACTTCGTCAAAACGCTCTGTAAAAGATTCTTCTATTAGTTTGATTTCCTTAGCGGTAAGAGGATGATTTACCAAAAATTTATCTACGTAAAGATTGTATGCTTTCTTAGACGGTATTCTACCGGCAGAAGTGTGAGGCTGTATAAGATAGCCCATTTCTTCAAGTGCAGAGAGCTCGTTACGTATTGTTGCGCTGCTTATATTGTCAAAATGCTTGTTTTTAATTTCACCAGAAGAAACGGGTGAGGCATTTTCAATATACTCATCCAC
>DATFIH010000165.1:0-9481 GCA_035270205.1 Clostridia bacterium
TGGAATACTCGTGGAAATAGCCGCAAGTTCTTGCGGTTTCGAAGAGCGTTTCCCATCTTCATATTGCGGAATTTCTCCGACAAAAATCACTTTACCGCCATTTTTTTGAAACTCGGTAAGTCTGTCGATAGTAGAAGAACGCAAGGTTATACAATTCGGCACAACAACAGTTTTGTACTGCATTTTTCCTACTTGCAACGGGAACGTACCTTCTTTTGTAAGTTCTGGGAACGTAGCCTCGCAAATAAAGTCAAAATCCAAACCTCCGCGCAATAAAATATCCGTTATTTGGGCAAACTTTTTGTCAAATTCGTTGCGCTTTGCTTTTACTGCAGAATCTCCATACAGTAGCCAATAACTTTCAATTGGATGAACAACGGCTATTTCCGTAAGTGGATTTCCTCTTGTTAACGCTGTATTTACTCTGGCAAAATGGTCTTCTAAAAACTTGAATTTCTTATACCAGGGAGACTGATAAAAAATCGATGCCGGGTAGTCTCTTTTGGCTTGACCTTTCATAGACATCAAACTTAGGTGCGGAACCCTAACCGTTACGCCTAAAGCCGCCTGCCAATCTCCGCCTACTTTATAATTTTTGAAATCATTATCCCATCTTGATACCCCGTAAAGCTCGCTAAGCATTGCTTCTCTGCCATATTGCCGCATAGCTGATTGAGCTTGCTTTGCCGTGGTAAATTCGTATCTGCTGTTCAGGATATCTATGCCCGGAATTTCAAATCCGCGGTATTGGCGCATGGCATCACCTGCAGATTTCGTTTGTCCGTCCAGCTTAGGTTCTTCCATAAGATGCCCTGTCAATGCTATACCATCCTTTTTACAGCGGTTCCCCAAGTTGTCGGCAAAAGCGTTGGCAAAACGCTCTGACAAATGATCAAAATAATGATAACGCGCTTGCGAACGGTTGTATCTAGGTTCCCAAAAAAGCTCAGGCAATCTATCCAAAATAGAATAGCGGTACGCTGTTTTAAACGTATCGTCAAAATCATCCGTCCACGCTCTTTCTTCATACCGGTAAAACAATGGGAAAAGCGGTTGTTTAAATCTATGAAACTGCGGCTCGTCTGTAAACATAGTTTTTATTTCTTTACCATAAAAATCACCAACAGTTTTTTTATACGAACCGTATGTTATTTCGGCAAATCGATCTATTGCGTCTTTGTTCAAGGTGTCAACATACGGTTCATTGTTTAGAAAACCTCGTGGAGCTTCTGTTTTCAAATAAGCATACCAAATTGTGCCAAATGGATTTTCCTGCTTGGAAAGCCTTCGGTAACTAATAAGTTTATTGCCTAAAGCACGCACTGTGTACCTTGCAAGAAGTTTTTGTCCTTCTAACAGTTTTCCGTCAGTGTCGAGCGATGGAGCTTTTTGGGCTTTTTGAGTAGTGAAAAGCAGATAGCGCGCTGAAAAGCGCTTATTTTTCGTTACGCTTCCCCCCGCCCCGCCGGATGGCCAGCAGTCCTCATCATATAGATAAAGCAACATATCCGCCCTTTTCGCTTCTTTTGCGCACGCTTTTATACAGGCGTTGAACTCTTCGCCAAGATACGGCGTATCCAATCCATGGCGGACGTGCGTATGATAGCCACCAAATCCCATTTCTTTAAATATGGATGTTTGTGCAACAGTTTCTTTTAAATCAAGGGCGCAATTCCACGCCCAAAAGGGTGCTCCCCTGTATTCCGAAGAAGGGTTTTGAAACAGCTCTCTAGTCAAATTCTCATCCGTATTTCTATGGTAGAACATAATTTTCTCCTATAAAGTTAAACTAAATTGTTTTACAAAAATCATTTAATTTGCGATTTCTATTAGTATTATATTGGTTTTGTTTCGTTTTTGTAAAGCCTTTATAAAACAAAATCGCTAACAGGTTAGACGTGTTCGCAATTTTGTTACGATTTGTAATTCTTAGCATCTATTATTTATAAGGTATTGCTGAATTTATCGTTGTTTATATTATCTTTGCAAAACAAGTCCTATTCTTGAGCCTCATATTGCGCCTTTTTTTCGTTCTCCTCGGCACGCATTTGAGCAAGCTCTTCAAGAATATTCGCCTTGCGTTTTCCTGTGTACTTGTCGAAGAACATTATTAAGCTAGGTAAAAAGTTGCCAACAACGCCTGGTATAGTTACAAGATAGAATATCTTTCGCAACGTTTCCGGGGTTTGCGTAACCTCGATAGTTTGACCGTTAACAACTTCCGCGCTAACGTAACCGATAATTGTAAGACCTAAGGGAAGAAGAATACTTGTCCAAAGACCGTTTATTCGGTTTGCCATTGAATGTATTGCAAAAACCATTCCATCGCTTCTAACAGGAGTGCCGTACTTTTTCCAAGTTTTCCACTCCATATACTCCGTGCTGTCGGCAAGCATTATTTTTTTTGCAGCGTGCATCATACCGTTCGGGAAACCCGAAATAGCAATCAATACACCTACAATCCACAAGTATTTGTATCCTATAAGCAGTAAGAGTAGGTAGCAAACACCGGAATAAAGATAGCCATACACCATCATACTACGCGAAGAAAGCTTCTTTCCTATAATCGGCACAAGGAGCATACCTATATAATTTAGGACGACGCTCACTGAGCCTACTACTGTGGACAGCCAAAACGCACCAAGCGTTTCCAAATAAAAAAAGGCAAGGGCGCTGTAACAGACTCTTCGGATTGATTCCGCAAGCTCTGCGCCTGTAACAAAGAGCAATGGTTTGTTTGAAAGAATTGCTTTAATGTTTATCGCGACCTTGGGTTTTTTAATTGATAATGTAGGATTTCTTTCTTTCAATGTGAAATATGGTATTAGCATAGCCGCCAAACCTAGTACTGCAAATATTATTGCAGCTATGAGGTATATGTATCCTTGGGCATGGAAGTCTTCTTTATATATACTTATAAAAATAGGTATTAATCCACCGGGCAACGTAGTGCCTAGACTAGCGGCAAATTGTGCTACAGTATAAAAGTTTTTCCTGTCTTTTGGATTACTGCACATACGCACAGACATAGTGGAAAGGCTCATATCATAGAAGTTGTCTGATACGTTGTAAATCAAGTAGAAGCCGAACACCCATGCAATACGAAAAGTCAAACTCTGAGCGGGTATGATAAACAGCAAGATAGACGTTACCGCAATCGGGAAAGGCGACAACAACAAAAATGGCTTTATTATGCTCTTGCCGTTTTTGCGAAGCCCTCTATCAAGTATACTTCCCGCAACGGGGTCACATACGATATTGACCACCTTCGCAACAGCTGTAAGCACGAGTATCATAGAGGCTTCAATGCCGACATATTTTGCGAGGAATATCGTTAAAAAAGTTCCCACAACGTCCTGTCCCATCTCATTTCCAAAACGTCCGCTGGCATAGCCTAACTGTTCTTTCAATGTGAAGGAGGGGCTGTTTACCATCTTTTTTATGCTGTTTTTCAGTTTAGTAAAAGGGTTAGACATAGTTTACCACCTTTATTTTATATTATTATATTTTCAAGATATGAACAAAATGCCTTCACCTCATTATGTAAAAACTTTGTTCCGTTTATTTATATTAACAACCAGTCTTCTAGAACGTCTTTGTTACACTCAATCAATTCATCAAAAAGCTTTGATTGTTTATCTTCGGACAAACGAGATACTGAAGGATCTCTCATAAACACTTTGCGTAAGCCCTCTTTATCCTTTGCAAAAAATGCTTTAATATAGTCACGTTGGTTCTCTGCATGCACAGTAACTCTGTCGCGGATGAAATCATTCTCAATTTCGCCTGCGTTCATTGGCTCAATCTTATTGTCAGTAAACTTCGCGTTTGTTTCAACTGCAGTATTTGCCGGAAGTCCGGGAGCTTGTCCTTGGTTGGGTATATTTACGTTGGAAACAAGGTCACCCAAGCCGTTGAGCGCTATAAGTTGAAGCACACCCTCTTCACCACTTGGTTTAATTTTGATTTTTATATTGCTATTTGCTAGCAAACTAAGCTGTTTGCGACGTATAAAATCTCTAAAAAGTCTGTTGGTAACCGTAGTCAAGATAAACCCTGTTGTTCCGTAATGTTTCTTTCCAATAGGAAGATAATTTTCGGGAATAAACTCGGAAAGGTGGCGATCACCTGCAGCGCCAAACACTCCGTACCTTTCAAAAATATCAAATTTTACAATGTTTTTCAAAAATGAACGTCTATTGGCCTTAAACATTGGCACAAATGCTTTATATATAGGCATAACGTCTTCACCTTTGAACGTTGCTTCGTTTATGAAAGTAAAGTGGTTAATACCTTGAACATTGGTATATATTTCATGTCTATCCGTCTTAGGATGCTTATAGTCGGTAAACTTTTTACCGCTTCTTGCAAGCGCAGCTTTTACACCTTTAAAATCGCTTGCTAAAAATGCTTTTTGTCCATCAGCATCCAAAGCATTGTACATATCGAGTACACCACATATCAACTTTTGACTGCTAAAAACCTCGTGACAGCAACCGAAAGCTTTTATTTCGGGAAAACTTGCAAATAGTGCGTTTACGCACATTGACATAGGATTGGTGTAATTGATAACCCAAGCATCGGGGCAATTTTCTTTAATTTTTTCACCAAAAAATTTGAAAGCAGAAAGCGTACGAAGCGCTCTGGAATATCCTCCGGGACCCACAGTGTCGCCTACGGGTTGATAAATGCCATATTTCTCGGCATAGTGCACGTCATAGCGCATATTGTGTAAAGAGTACGGTAATATCGATATAAGTACAATATCAGCGCCTGTAAGCGCCTTGTCAATATCTGACTCTACTACACATTCCCACGTAGATTTAATGGTGTCTTTATTGTCAACAACCATTTTGGCATAATATTTTTCGTTGAGCTTTGCCGCCTTAACATCTATATCGTAAAGACGAATAACACCGCCAAGTTTGTCCTGCAACAACAAATCAGAAAAGTATTTTTGCGCCCAATTTTTACTGCCTCCACCTATATAGGCTATATTAACGTTTTTCATGATCTCTCCTTAAAATAGTTTTGTTTTATTTATTTTATCATACTAATGAGTGGTATTCTATATAAGAAATCGTATTTAATGACACGATTACATATATTTCGAGTATTTATATTCTATTTTATAATTGAGTAAAAGGGTTGAAATTACATAAAAAACGTCTAAAAACTCGCCTTTTATGTGAAATATTGCTGTTTTAGCTGATTTAAATCTAATACTATTTACCACCTTCCGTTTTTTTTGTTTTAATTATCCGTTTTTATTTAAAAAGGACAGGGCGCTTTTTAGCGCCCTTTATAATGTCTTCGCTATTGCAAACTTTTTTGCTTGCTTTTATTTGTACAGCTCGTAAGCCTTTGAATCATCAAAGCGTTCACCGTTAATTATGTCGCTAAACTCAATTTCTCCACTCGCATTAATCGTATATATGCTTGCTCCTTGCATAAGCTTAGTGGATAGTTCTTTGGTATAAGCGTTGTAGCTACTATAGCCAGAAGAGCGATTATAACAAAGCCATACGCCTTTGTAACGAATTCTAAAATCGTTAACATGGTCATGCCCTGCGACGACAGCTTGAGTGCTACCACTCTCTAGTATTGCATCGAACAAGCCGCCATTATGCTTTGAACAGGCTACTCCTTCTCTTTTTTCTCCGAAGGAAGTTACTGTGCCATCTTCTCCCTCTGTGCCGATATTCAAAGTTCCATCTACATTTTTTGGGGCCGCCTCGTATGCGTCTGCGTATTCGCGCAAAGGAATATGCAGAAATACCATTGATTTTACGCCCTCATCGAGCATAGCAGTGCGTTCTTTGTACCACGACACTTGCGACGGTTTAACGTAGTCGTAGTCGTCTTTGGAAAGGTTGAATTTCTCTGCGTCCTCTTTGCTTATCCTGTTGCCGGAATCAATAAAAAATAGCGATTGGGACACGGCTCCACCTGTCGTCAAAATATTTATTTGAGTATTCCCGTTGCCCCACACTTGTTCGCCATCGGCGGTAAACTTGGTGTCGCTTTCGACAAGACAATGTGGATATGATGAATAAAGTTCTGCAAACTCTGCACGTGAAATGCTTCGTCCATTATCACCTTCATGATTTCCCAAAACAGCAATCCAATATACACCCAACTTTTCCATAACTTCGCAAACCTGAATAGCGCGCGCACGGTTTGTCGATGACGTAATCAAATCTCCTACAATAACTACCAAATCAGGTTTTTCAGTTTGGATATTTTCGATAAAGAATTTCATCGTAAAATAACCATTTTTACGATACGTATCAAAATGTGTATCAGTAAATGATAAAATCTTGAACGGCGTTGACGAAATATTGCCTTCTTCATCGGGTATGTATATAGAGACAGGTTGGTCGCCCTCGGCTTTTTTTACCTCAACACGACTGCCCACTGTTTGTATTGACGAAATATCAACGTCAATTTTTACAGGAACAAATAAATATATCATCGCCCCTGTTATTCCAAGCGCGATTATCACAGCTAAAGCTACAATAAGCATAATGTTTTTTTTCCTTAATCTTTCTTTTCGCATAATTTCCTCTTCTTGTCTAGCAGCATATTTTATGCCAATAAAATTTGACTTCTCAAATATATTTATCTTGCTTGTTCCACCTAGGGGTACAACATTTCATTATTTTATCATAACGATGGTTTATTGTCAATACCCTTTTTTTCATCGTCTTCCTTTTAAATGTATTTGCGACTTGGATTTGTTATGAGCTTTTTTCTTGCCTTCTTTGCATACTATTGACTTATTACATAAGCGGTGCTACCATATACGGGAAATATAATCCCGCTTAGCGGAATAGTTTAAGAGGATAACATATGGCAAGCACACAATCAGTTGATAGGTTTACAAACATAATAGATGCGGTTGCGGATTCGCCAAAAGGAAAAACTCTTTCCGAAATAGTTGTTAAGGTCAATTTGCCCAAAACTACAGTTTATCGTACCTTAAATGCTCTCGCAGAGCATGGATACATTATGAAAGATGACTGCGGATTGTATACGGTTGGCTACAAATTTTTATTGCTGGCAAAAAAATATTTAGGTTCTTTGGATATAAGAGAAATAGCCAGACCTTTTCTAAAACGTTTAGTTGTCGATTTCTCAATTACAGCGCATATCGCGTTTCTTCAAGGAAACAAGGCGGTTTACATCGAAAAATTACGTCCATTCAGCTTTGAATGCACTTATTCTGATATTGGAAAAACGATAGATTTATATTGTAGCGGACTGGGCAAAAGTTTGCTTTTAGGCATTAGTGACGACGTTCTTGAGGTTTATTTAAACGCGGTGGAATTTGAGCGTTTTACCAACAAAACCTTGAATAAAGACGGCTTACGCAAAGAGTTGGCTCTTGCAAGAAAACAAGGCTACACAAAAGATAATCAAGAACACGAGGAAGGTGTTTTTTGCATAGCTGCGCCTATTTATGATTACACAGGGGCAGTTATAGCAGCTATAAGCATCTCAAAACCTGACCAAGGATTGCTTACAAACGCGACTGCGAAAAGCGCGCTGCTAGATGCATCATACAAAATATCAAAACTTTTTGGCGCCTCTAAAAGCTAACATTGTGTACAAAATATATATTCTTTACTATAAAAAGAGGGAAGATATAATCTATCTTTCCTCTTTGTTTAGTAGACCTATTATATACCATAATAGGTTTTTTAATATTCGATAACAAGTTCTCCACCACGCTTAAGTGTAAGTATATTCGTCTGCCTGTTTATCAATTCTTCGCCGTTGAGTGTTACTTTGCGTATATGCTTATCTTCGCTGCGCCCTACGACTTTTAACGTCAATTTATTATCCAGCATAATGGTTGCTTCGTCAATTTGTGGACAGCCTATAAGCACTTCGCTTGTGCCAACGACAGGATAAAGTCCCAAAATATTTAACACAAGCCACGAGGTTAAACCGCCGCTGTCATCATTGCCGCATATGCCACCGTTGCCAATGTCAAAATTATACTTTATTATCTCATTTATTATATCTTCACACTTGCTATATTCGCGTAACTTGTGATACATATACATTGTTTCCATATCGGTCTCGTTATTCAAACCTTCAAAACGGCGATAACGTTTTCCTCTCTTGTAAACAACGCGATAGGCTGTTGGTGACGTAAAGTTTACAACGTCTTCACCGACAAATCCAAAGAAAACATCCAGCTGCTTAATTATTTGTTGTTTGTTGCTCTTTTCAAGGCGCGACGCCATGGATGAAGAAACTCTAAAACTATAATTTATATTTGTTCCTTCATAAAATTTACGTCTTATTCCGCTTTTGAGCAGTTCTTCCTTATTATATAATCTTGATTCGCGGAACTTTGCGCCTGCATGTACTTCTTCATTCAATTCGACTCCGCAAGCAATCAAAGCATAATAAGCGTCCAAAAAGTCCAAATTGTGTGTAACGTATGGCTTAAAAAGCTTGGCCCTTTTTGCATGATATTCCAAGTCTTGTTTTGCTAGAGGCATAAGCGATTTATAATCCGCTTTTATTCCATATAGATAAGCTGTAGCAATACTTAACGACATCAGTGAAACCGCTTGCCTGGTCTTTCCTACTCGCATTTCCATAAGCTTGGAATTGGAAAAATATCCATTTGAAAAGCACTTTTCCAAACCGTTTACAATAGTTGCCGCCCTGTCTGGATAAAGAATATACATTAATGGAAAGTGCGTTTTGTACATATCCCACATGGTTGCTATGTCGAACACAGGATATTTGAAGTTATCTATGCAAGGTTTTTTCAGCGTGTGATATAGCGCAGAGTAAAACAGTTTTTGTATCCGTTCGTCACCTTTTATATCTACGACAGACAGCATCTTTTCCCAAGTCTCCTCGGCACTTTCTTTTGCCTTTTCATAACTAAAACTCGACGAATTCACTCTTTCGCAAGCCTCGTCAACTGATACAAAAGAATAGCTAACAGCGAGTTTAACGTTTTCTTTATCAAACGTTAACTTGTAGCAATCGCCCTTTTTCTCTAAAACGTATTTATCCTTTGACGCTACTGCAAAAAATAGCGGCATACCGTCTATATCTATGGAAAATGCCAACGTATCGTCTCTTTGTTCTTGGGTATAATTATAATTAAATACCTTACACCTTTTACTTTGGTTGTCTAATCCTCCAAAAGAAGGAAAAATACTTATAGTTTTGCCTTCTTTGAATGCAAATTCATAGTTGGCCGTTACATCCTCTAATGCTACCTTCACGCAGTAATTTAAAGTATCTGCTTCATACCATCCGCATCCACCTCTCTCTGCTACAACCTTTTGCTTGTCTACAGATGGACAAATCATAAAATAATTATAAAAATTGTTTATGAATCCAGCCCCGCTGTGTGCAAAATGGGTAAAACCTTTAATGAAGTTTTCATTAGCCATTTTTGTAGGAACTGATCCATAACTAGGATTATAAATGCCGTATCCTGTAG
>DATFIH010000166.1:0-6783 GCA_035270205.1 Clostridia bacterium
GGAAATAATCTACAAAGCATAAGTAATTATGCATTTACTAACTGCAATTCGCTTGAAAACGTTGATCTTGGCAAAGTGAGATCAATAGGTGAATACGCTTTTAGTGGAATTACTACAATTGAAGATATAGATATTCCATCCACCGTTACGTTTATAGGTAAATGCGCTTTTCAAAATATGACAAACGCATCCTTTAGCTTTTCACAAGGCAACAACGTAATAATTGTTGGAGACAGAGCCTTTGTTAATTGTCTAAAACTTACCGACTTTAATGCGCTAAATTTACAAAACATAGGTAAAAACGTATTTTCAGGCTGTAGAGCGCTTACTAGAATATCTTTAGTTTCTAATACAACATTATATTCGCTTTTTGGAACGACATCATTTGACAACAGTTATGAAATAGTAGCTGATGAAGTTAGCTATTACGTCCCTGCGTCATTAGTAAACGTTACGGTAATAGCAAATGCAGGAGGAGAAAACATAGTAAGAGGCGTTTTGATAGAAAATGCTCTGCTAGATGCCTACCACGTTAAAAGCGTTGTGCTTATAGGCAGTTTTACCAATATAGAAAAGAATGCATTTTTCTTAAGTGATACCAACAAAATTACTGCGCCTATTTTTTCTTTAAGTATGTCCGATGTGAATAAAATAGATAGTTATGCTTTCGTTGGTAGAAAAGACCTAACCAGTATAACTTTGCCTTCTTCTGTTTACGAAATAGGTGAGTACGCTTTTTATGAGCTTCATAAACTTAGTTCTGTGTCAATTGCTCTTGGTAATGGACTTAATAAAATTGGTAAATATGCATTCCAAGGGACTAAGTGGCTTGAAGAATATAATGGAGTGGCAAAACTAGGAAAAATAGCCATAGGATTTGGCACTAATTATATCAGCACGGGCGGTAGAACGTCTTTAATACCAAGCGATCTTATTGGTGTCACTATCATTGCCCCAAATGCTTTCGTGGGGAATATAGGGCTGTTGGAGGTAACAATTCCTTCGACCATTACAACCATAAGCACGGAGGCTTTTGCGGATTGTGTAAATTTGCAAAAAATTGAAATTCCTATAGAATGTATCAACATTGGCGATGACATTTTTAGCGGCTGCTACAATCTAAGTTGGGTCAAACTTGGATTAAGTGTAGATTTGCATAGACTTTTTGGACAAAGCCCTTTTGACGCTACTTATGTAGTCACAAAGACAGAAGAGTATTATATACCGTCAACTTTGGCAGTTCTAAATTTACTTGCAGACAGTGAAACTATTGTTGCAAAGGATAGATATAACGGTTATTCCAGTCTTACCTCAATCATTTTAGGCGATGGAATAACAAAAATACAAGACTTAGCGTTTGCTGATTGCACGTTGCTTACTACATTAACCATACCTTCAAGCCTTACGGAAATAGGTGTAAAGGAAAATGAAGAAGATACTTACGAAGGAGCTTTTAAAAATTGTAGCGAACTTAAATATTTGAATATACCTATTGCAAGTACTCTTACAAAAATATTCCCTTACGCTTTTTCTAATACTAAAATTACGAGCGTGCAAATACCGTCAATGGTGACAACAATTGGAGCATATGCTTTTGCAAATACTGCTTTAAAAAATCTTACCTTTATTGCAGGCACAAATCCGCTTACCATTGAAGAATTTGCATTTTACGGTATAAATACAGATTCAACGGGCTTTAGCTTGTTATTTCCTACCAATTTAGTTAGCATAGGTACTAAAGCTTTTTATGGCAATACCAATTTGTCCCAAGTAACCTTAAATGCACAACTTACAAGTATTGGCGCGTATGCTTTTGCCAACTGTAATATAGAAAGATTTTCTATCCCTTCACAGGTAGAATTATACGATGAGGAAAACAACTGTTTAGTATATGGACTGCTTCAAAACAACAATAATCTTAACAAACTTACTTTATCAAACGGTATCAAAGTGGAAGATTTGTTTATAGATAATTACCCTGTCAATTTAACGGAAGTAATAGTGAATGGTGGTAAGATATTGGACAATCAATTCCAAAACCTTACATCCTTACAAATAATAACGCTTACCGATATTACACACATAGGCAAATACGCATTTGATGGATGCAATCATCCAAATTTAGTATCAATAACTGTGCCAAGTAGTGTAATAAATATAGATGACAACGCATTTTCCAACTGCACAGGGCTTACTAACTTTCTAATCTTCAGCAATTCACAACTGGAAACAGTAGGCAAAAACATCTTTGCCGGCGACGTTCGTTTGAAACAAGTACTTTTCCCCGACAGTATAATAAATACGGATTGGGATGGCATTTTCGACGGCTGTATCAGCCTTACAACAACGAATATTCCGCAAACCGTTACGACTATTGGCAATAATACATTTAACAACTGTAATGTTTTAAAATCAATAAACATACCCGATAAAATTGTTAGCATAGGCGATAGCGCATTTAATAATTGCGTTGTTACAGCATTTGAAAATTGTAATTTTGAATATCTAACTACATTGGGCGCAAATGCTTTTGCTAATTGTGAAGAAATGATTTCATTTAAGGCGGAAAATATCGAAACAATAGGAAGCAATGCTTTCTCCGGATGTATCAATATGAATGAGATTACCATAATTGATGCTACACCATCGTTTTATATATCAAATCTAACAAAGCTTACCACGGTTAATGTTTCAAGTTATGCAAGCACTTTGGAAAGTGGAGCTTTTGATTTATGCGACAGTCTTGTTATGATATTGTTTGCAACAAGTGACAGCGTGAAGCTCGATCAAATGCTTACAGTACTTAATGATGATAACAATTTGGGGCATTTAGCAAGTAGCGTAGGTATATTTATATCGAGGGATATGTATTTGGCGCTTGAAGAAAATATAAACTCTTATTCTGTGGATATTTATTCTTATCCGACTATTTTTGAGTCTGAAGATTATGATTTTGACCAAGAGACTATGACGGCAACAATAATATCTTCCACCAATGCTAGAGGAGTATTGTATATTCCCAAACACGTACAAGAAGATGGAAATGAATATACTGTTACAAGTATAGGCAAGGGAGCGTTTAAAAATAATGCGGACATAACAAGCGTTATTATATCTTCTAGCATAGTTACAATAGCGGAAGATGCTTTTTACAACTGTACCAATCTAAAGGATGTGACGTTTGAAGCAGGGAGCAACATTGTAAGTATTGGTGATTTTGCTTTTGAACAATGCGTTCTGCTTGGAGCTTTTGATATACCTGACAGCGTTGTAGAAATTGGGATAGGTGCATTTTACGAATGTAATTCTCTGAGCACAATAAAACTTTCACCAAATAACAATCTTGCAACTATAAAAGAGTATGCGTTTACCAATACCTCGTGGCTAGACAATTATCAAGGACTGGCAACGCTAGGAAAAATAGCTATTGCTTATGGTTCGATTTACATAACAAATAAAAACGTTACCACAATTACGGCAACTGATCTTGCAGGCGTAGTTAAAATCGCGCCTTACGCTTTCGCAGGGATATCTACACTTACAAGTGTAACTGTTCCGCAAAACGTTACAAGTATAGGCGATTCTGCATTCAGAGGTTGCAGTGGTCTGACCTCTATAACGTTGCCTTTTGTAGGCGAATCTGTAAACAGTACTAATTCGCATTTTGGCTATATATTTGGTGCGGGTTCATATGAAAATAATTCATCATACGTGCCAAGTTCTCTTGAATCTGTGATTATCACTGGAGGAACGAATATTGGCAGTTATGCGTTTTATGATTGCAGTGGTTTGACCTCAATAACTATACCCAATAGCGTTACAAGTTTGGGCAGCTATGCGTTCAGTGGTTGTAGTGGATTGACCTCAATAACTATACCCAATAGCGTTACCAGTATAGAAGAATTGGCATTTACACATTGCATTAGTTTGGCAAATATTTATATACTAAGTGATGATTTAAGCTACGTAAGTTTAATGCTTGATAGTTTAAATGCTGACCCCAATTTAAATATCGACTGTTTTATTTATTTGCAAAAGAGCGTTTATGAAGATTTAGAGGAAAAGATAGCAACGTTATCTATCTTGGTAAAAACTATATAATGGTAGCATATAAAAAATTGTATATTAATTACGGTTTGAAAGGAGTTTAAAATGAAAACATATAAAGCCACAGGCAACAATTCAATTATCACTGAAGTTATTGATGCGCCTCAAGATAAAAGCCTAGTTAAGGTCAAAATAAGTCAAATAATGCTCACGCATTTAGATTTAAGTTTCTTCAAAGGAGCGGTAAAAGCTGACTATCCGCATTCTATGGGAAGTGTTGCTATAGGAATCGTATCAGACGATCGCAACGAGTACGGATTAAAAAGAGGTACAAAGGTAATTATTGACCCTTATGAAACAGAAATTGACGACCGTCTTGATATGCCGGGCAAAGTTAAAACTTGCGGGCTTGAGATGGAAGGGTTGTTTAGCGATTTTGTATACCTTCCAATAGATAAGATGACTCCATTTCCGGAAGATGTGCACGAAGAACAAGCAATTTTTGCTGTAAAGATTGCAACCGCAATGGAAACAATTAATGCGTTTAGAGTGTCTAAGGGTGATTATATAGTAATAATTGGAGGCAACTCTTTATGTAATATAATTGCGCAATTAGCTATGTATTTTCAACTAATACCAATAGTTGTTGATAACAACGAAAACAACCTTAGAAAAATGGAAGAAAACGGTATATATTATACGATAAATTCCACTAAAGAAGTACCTTATGACAAAGTTATGGAACTTACAGGCGGAAGAATGGCAGAACATACCGTATATGAAGCTACAAGCGGAGCGCCATGCACGTTTTTATTCAGCTTGGCAAAAGATGGCGGCGACTGTACAGTAGTTTGCGAAAATAAATTTTGTAGAAAAATGGAAGCAGATCTAAATCTTTTAAGCACAAAGCAATTGCGTGCAAAAGGAGTTAGTAACGGCGCACAAGAGATAGATTCTGCAATAAATATTCTAGCTCAAAAGATCCTTAACTTTAAAGACCTTATCGATAGCAGATATTCGTTGGAAAACGCAAACGAGGCATTTTTAAAACTAGATGAAGCTAGAGGACAAACAGTCGTAATTGATTTTATTTAGAGTTGTTAAAGTAACGGCAAAACGCGCCTTAAAGGTGCTTTTTTAGTATAGGGGTTAAGCGACTTCTATTGACGAAACCTTAAAATTTGTTATGATATGTAGTATGAGAAATGCAATTTCTCATAAACTAAAGAGATAATTATTATGAGCAGAAAAGCAAAAGATTATATTATATTAACAGTCGTGCTTTTATTGGTAACAACTATTTTTGCCATTGTAATTTACGATGCGGTAATGCTCAACAAACCCCCCGAACCACTAGATATATATATCGACAAAACTCCTATAAATTATAAAGATGCCGACAAAGCGGTTTTTGCATTTAAGTTTTCGCACGCTATAACTAATCTAACTAGCGATATTGGGATAAATAGCAATAATGAAGGTTTGCAAGACCTTATTAGTAAGGTACTTGACGCTATGGGCAAAGCAAGAATTCCTGCCGAAAAGCTCGGAAAAATTGCCGACGTAATAACAAAAGCATCAGTGGACATAGTTGATTTTTTCACAAAAAACGGTGATATTCCTGATGAAAAATTGCAAGAAATGATTGAAACGGCAAAAATTGAGCACATTGCGAACTTTTCTAATGATTTTTTTAAAGAAACCACGTTGACAGAAGATGAGTTTTCATTATCTCTTTATCATTACATGAGAGCAAATGCTACTACTAAGTATAAACAAGCGATGTATAAACTGGGAGAAAAAGACTATGTTACGTTTATTTCCAATACGCTTTACCTTGTAAATACCTTGGGAGAAATATCTCAAAACGAACAAAAGGTTGAGAGTAATGTTTTACAAGCGGTAATATATGAGCTGGGTAGCAAATATTTAGAAATTTTAGATAAAGTAGGGATAGAAGCCATTCAGACGGTACTAGGTTTTGGCTGGCATTATACAGGTGCTGATCCCAAAGTAGCAAGCTTAAATATATATTTAGACAGTATTACTGGTAAATTAGGATATTTGTTTGGAATAGCAGGCTATACAATGAAAGCTATTACAAATGAAGATATTGATAAACTGGCATATTTTGTAACGCTCGACGAAGGCAAAGAAAAAAATGATTGTCTTATTTATTTACAAAGCATTATATCCAAGGCTGTATTTTCGGGCATGGTAAATAGTTTAAAATATCTAGACGGACAAATTACAAATTTAAATGAATTATTTCCCGATCTAAAAAATATGATAGTTGATTCTTATCGTTTACGTAATACCCTGACGAATGAAGAAGAAAGCGCAGAACTAGTTGAGTATTATGAAAACAATTTTGATAAATTCGCGCAGGCTCTTGTTTATTTTTCCGACAAAACTTTAACGTTAGAAGAAATTATGGCAATGGAAGATAATGAAATTTATACAAATTTATTGGATAATGCCAAACATATAAACGATTTCAATGTTGTTTTAGATGATTTTGTATTCAATATTATATTCGTTTGGGCAAGAAATATACTTACAGGCGCAAACTTGGAGGCGTAAATGACAAATACAATTTTAGAAATTACCAATCTATCAAAAGTTTTTCCCAATATGACTTCATATGTTTTAAAAGATATAAATTTGAAGATTGATAAAGGTGATTTTGTTTCCATTTTGGGCGCGTCAGGCTCAGGTAAAAGCACCTTGCTTACC
>DATFIH010000167.1:0-10974 GCA_035270205.1 Clostridia bacterium
ACGTAAGCGAGGAAGAACTAGAGAACAGAAGAAAAACAATGCCTCTTTTACAAGAGCCAAAGTTGAGCGGATACTTGAAAAGATATGCAAAATTGGTTTCATCCGCGGACAAAGGCGCTTCATTCATTGATTAGGAAACAAGGAGAAAAATAATGAGACATATAAAAATATTTGATACAACCTTACGCGACGGAGAGCAAGCGCCCGGTTGCAGTATGCATATAAAAGAAAAGTTGGAAGTTGCGTTGGCTTTGGAAAAGTTAAACGTAGACGTAATGGAAGCAGGCTTTGCGGCAAGTTCGCAAGGTGATTTTGAATCAGTCAAAGCTATTGCTGAGCAAGTAAGAAATTGCTCTGTGGCATCTTTGGCGCGCTCGGTAAAAAAAGACATAGACCTTGCGTGGGAATCGGTGAAAAAAGGAGTTGACCCAAGAATACATATCTTTATAGCGACTTCCCCTATCCATATGCAATATAAACTCAAAATGAGCGAAGATTTAGTGCTTGAGACCATAGCCGAAATGACAAAGTATACAAAAAACTATCTTAGCAACGTTGAATTTTCAGCAGAAGATGCGACAAGAAGCAATTGGGACTTTTTGGCAAAAGCTGTTTATACTGCAATAAAGTATGGAGCTACAACAATTAACATACCCGATACAGTAGGCTATACAACACCGAGAGAGATGTATGACGTAATAAAATATTTGCGTGATAACGTGGAAAATATCGACAAAGCGACGTTGTCTGTACATTGCCACAATGACCTTGGCTTAGCGGTTGCCAACTCTTTGGCGGCGGTGGAAGCAGGAGCTAATCAAGTGGAATGTACGGTAAACGGACTAGGCGAACGGGCAGGCAATGCCGCGCTTGAAGAAGTTGTTATGGCTATAACTACCAGAAAAAATTTGTATCAAGGCGAGACACGTATAATAACTAAAGAAATTTATCGCACCAGCAATCTTGTTTATAAAACTTTAGGATTGCGCGCGCCGATAAACAAAGCAATTGTTGGTGACAACGCATTTGCTCACGAGGCAGGAATTCATCAACACGGAGTTATGCAAAACCGTGAAACCTATGAAATTATGAGCCCACAATCTATTGGATTGCCATCTAACAATATGGTATTTGGTAAACATAGCGGCAAGCACGCAATTTGGGCAAGGCTTAAAGAACTAGGGCACGAATTAAGCCAAGAGGAAATGGCAGAGTTTTTTATAAACTTTAAGAATCTTGCTGACAAGAAACGCAGCGTAACCGATGTTGAACTAATTGCTTTGACTGGTCAAAAAGAAGCGCCTTATATTGAGCAGGAATACAAACTTGACAGATTTACCATAAACAGTGGCAACAATATCACGTCCACAGCGGTTATTCGTTTAAACTTCAATGGGCAGTTGATAGAAAAAGTTGCTATGGGACACGGTCCTGTTAATGCGGCATTTAATGCGGTGGATAAGATAATTAAAAAGCCGGAATACACGTTAGACGATTATTCGGTACAAAGCGTAACAGACGGCAACGACTCGCTAGGCGAAGCTACGGTAAGAATTAAGTGTGGGGATAAGGTTTATTCAGGCACAGGACTTTCGACAGACATTATTGAGGCAAGTATAAAAGCCTATCTTAACGGCATAAACAAATTATAATAAGAGGAAAGTATGAAAAAAATAGAAATATTTGACAGTACGCTCAGAGACGGCGCACAAAGTGAAGGAATATCTTATTCTGTACAAGACAAGCTAAACATTGTAAAAACGTTAGATGAGTTTGGCGTACATTATATAGAAGCCGGCAATCCGGGTTCCAACCCAAAGGATATAGAGTTTTTTGAAAAGGTAAAATCTATCCAATTAAAAACAGCTATCCTATGCGCTTTTGGAAGTACAAGAAGAAAAAATATCAAGGTAGAAGATGATGAAAACGTTGCATCACTTTTAAAAGCCGAGACCCCGAGTGTTGCAATCTTTGGCAAGACTTGGGAACTACATATAAAAGAAATATTAAAAATAAGCCTTGAAGAAAACTTAGAGTTAATAACCGACACTATCAGTTATTTAAAATCTAAGGGCAAAGAAGTCATATTTGACGCTGAACACTTTTTTGACGGCTATAAAGCCAACAGCGATTATGCGCTTAAAGTGTTGGAAATAGCAATTAAGGCAGGAGCAGACGCACTAGCTTTATGCGATACCAATGGAGGAATGCTACCTAATGAGGTTTATACAATTACTAAAAAAGTTGCGGTAAGTTTTCCGAATATCCGTATTTCTATACATTGCCACAACGATACAGATTGTGCAGTAGCAAATTCTATTATGGCGATAGAGGCCGGAGCAAGCCAAGTGCAAGGTACGTTTATTGGAGTGGGAGAAAGGTGCGGCAATGCAGATTTAAGCGTGCTTATACCCAATATTCAATTAAAAATGGGTTACGAGTGTATTGGAAAAGATTTATCACGTCTTAAAGATACTGTGTTAAAAATTTATGAAATTTCCAATCTTATTCCGCCCAACAACAAGCCCTATGCAGGCGCTAGCGCATTTGCGCACAAAGGCGGTATGCATATAGACGGCGTGGATAAATGCAATTCTTCATTCGAGCATATTGCGCCCGAGCTTGTAGGAAACAGCAGACGGTACCTTATGAGCGAAATGAGCGGACGTGCTACTGTTATATCTAAGCTTGCCGATATTGCGCCAGAAATAAGAAAAGACTCGCAAGAAGCAAAAGCTATCTTAGCAAAACTAAAAGAACTGGAGCACGAAGGATATCAGTTTGAATCGGCAGATGCCAGCTTTGAACTTATGGTACTTAATGCGCTTGGAAGATTTAAGCCACATTTTAAACTGCAAATGTATAAAACCAGCGGTGAACATCCTGCGCCAGATGGCGAAATGAGCGCTTTTGCCCTTACAAAAATAGAAGTTGACGGTAAGACGGAAACCTCAGCAAGTATGGGAAACGGACCGGTAAACGCATTAGATGCTGCGCTTAGAAAGGCATTATCTATATTTTATCCGAGACTTAATCAAGTACATCTTACCGACTATAAGGTAAGAGTGCTCGCAGGCAATCAGGCAACAGGATCAAAGGTTAGAGTTCTTATTGAAAATACCGACGGCAAAGAGGTATGGACAACGGTAGGCGTTTCTACCGACATTATAGAAGCAAGCTGGTTTGCGCTTGCTGATGCAATTGAATACTATTTATACCATAAGGAAGGGTGATATTTATGAAAATGACAATGACACAAAAAATATTGGCGGCTCATGCAGGTAAAAGTTACGTTAAGGCAGATGAACTTATCATGGCAAAACTTGACTTGGTACTTGGTAACGACGTTACTTCGCCAGTTGCCATTAACGAATACAACAAAGCAAAGTTAAACTCAGTTTTTGATTGCTGCAAAATAGCTTTGGTTATGGACCATTTTACTCCCAATAAAGATATAAAGGCAGCTGAACAAACTAAACAAGTAAGAGAATGGGCAGCCGAAAAGAACATTGAAAACTTTTTTGACGTTGGCGAAATGGGTGTAGAACACGCATTATTGCCGGAAAAAGGCTTGGTTGTAAGCGGCGACCTTATAATTGGCGCCGACAGTCATACTTGTACATACGGCGCACTTGGCGCATTCTCTACGGGTGTTGGCTCTACTGATATGGCGGCAGGCATGGCATATGGACAAGCTTGGTTTAAGGTACCGTCAGCAATAAAGTTTAACTTGTTTGGTACGCTGAACAAATGGGTGAGCGGGAAAGACGTGATTTTGCACATCATTGGTATGATAGGCGTAGATGGGGCGTTGTATAAATCTATGGAGTTCGTGGGCGAGGGAGTTAGCAACCTAACTATGGATGATCGTTTTACGATTTGCAATATGGCAATAGAAGCAGGCGCCAAAAATGGAATTTTCCCAGTTGATGGAAAAACTTTACAATACGTAAAGGAACACAGCGACAGAGAGCCTGTTATATATACTGCCGACGAAGACGCAGTTTATGATGAGGTTTACGATATAGATTTAAGCAAAATAGAACCGACCGTTGCATTTCCTCATTTGCCTTCTAACGCAAAAACATTTGCAGAAATTGGCGAGATTGCTATAAATCAGGTAGTTATTGGCTCATGTACCAATGGCCGATATTCCGATTTTGAAATAGCAGCGCAAATTTTGAAAGGAAAAAAGGTGGATAAAAAGGTGAGAACAATAGTAATACCCTCTACGCAAAAAATTTATCTTGAAATGATAGAAAGTGGACTTACCAAGATATTTATAGAGGCAGGCTGTATCGTCTCAACGCCGACTTGCGGACCGTGTCTTGGCGGACATATGGGAATACTTGCAAAAGGCGAAAGATGCTTAGCTACTACCAACCGTAACTTTGTAGGCAGAATGGGACACCCGGAAAGTGAGGTATACCTTGCTAGCCCTGCAGTTGCAGCAGTATCAGCTTTGTACGGCAAAATAACCAGCCCAGACAGAATATAATAAAGAGGTAAAGATATGAAAATAAAAGGAAAAGTAATAAAATACGGCGATAACGTCGACACTGACGTAATAATACCAGCAAGATATCTAAATAGCGCAAATGCTAAAGAATTGGCTATGCACTGTATGGAGGACATTGACAAAACTTTCGTATCAAGGGTGCAAAAAGGCGATATAATGGTGGGCGGAAGTAACTTTGGTTGCGGATCGTCCAGAGAACACGCGCCAATAGCAATAAAGGAAAGCGGTATTGCGTGCGTTATTGCAAAAAGTTTTGCAAGAATTTTTTACCGCAACGCTATTAATACGGGTCTTGCCATTGTAGAATACGATAAAAACATTGATGAAGGAGATATGGTAGAGGTGGATTTTGCAAAAGGAAAAATGATCAACCTTACAAAAAGCGAGCAAGGTACATTCCCACCATTCCCTGAATTTTTACGAAATATAATAGAAAAAGGCGGTTTATTAGCCTCTTTAAAGGAGTAATTTTATGAACTTTAAAATAGCTTGTATATCAGGCGATGGAATAGGTCCTGAGATAATGGCGGCAGCGATTGCCGTTATGGAAAATATTGGGCAAAAATACAACCATACATTTACCTTTGACATGGTAAGCGCAGGAGGTGTATCATTAGATAAATACGGGATACCCTTGACTGAGGATGCTATCAAAACGTGCAAAGAAAGTGACAGCGTAGTATTGGCGGCGGTTGGCGGTCCAAAATGGGACACACTGCCGGGGCATTTGCGTCCGGAGCGCGCGTTACTGGCTATAAGAAAAGAGTTAGGACTCTTTGCCAATATTCGTCCCGCAAAATTAATGCCCGAGTTTAAAAATGCTTGCCTTCTTAAAAAAGAGGTGGCGGAAAAAGGCATTGATATGGTTATCGTAAGAGAACTTACAGGCGGTATATACTACGGTGAGCGTGGAAGAGAAACAGGCGAAAACGGCGTAGAAGCATACGACACGGAAAGATATTCGGAAAAAGAAATAGAACGTATAGCGCGCGTTGCTTTTGATTTAGCCTTAAAACGTACAAAAAAAGTTGCCAGCATAGATAAGGCAAACGTATTAGAAAGCTCCAGACTTTGGAGAGAAACGGTACACAAGGTAGCAGAAAGCGAATATCCTGAAATAACTGTCACCGATGTTTTGGTAGATAATGCAGCAATGCAACTTATAAAAAACCCGGCACAGTTTGACGTTATTGTTACCAGCAATATGTTCGGCGATATACTTTCCGATGAAGCGTCGCAACTTGTAGGTTCTATTGGACTTATGCCATCTGCCTCACTTGGCGCAACAAAATGTGGAATGTACGAGCCAATACACGGTTCAGCTCCAGATATTGCAATGCAAGATATAGCAAATCCTATCGCAACGATACTGTCAATAGCTATGATGTTCAGACTTTCTTTAGGCTTAGAAAAAGAAGCGGATGTAGTGGAAAAAGCAGTGGACAGGGTGTTGAAAAAAGGATATAGAACCAAAGATATATTGGACAATGATACATCAGCAATCGGTTGCAAAGAAATGACAAGATTGATTATAGAAAACTTATAAAAACCTTAGATACACTAATTAGGCATATAGGGTTTGTAGATAGCAAAGGAAAAATGGCAAGATATGAGGAATAATAAATTGTATAAATTGGTGTTGACCGCTTTGTTTATTGCATTGAACTGCGCATCAACAATTATTATTCAAATACCGTCGCCGATGAACGGATACATCAATCTAGGCGATTGTTTTGTACTTGTGTCAGGCTGGCTGCTTGGACCATTTTATGGTTTCTTAGCAGGCGGTATAGGTCCTGCGATTGCCGACATAATGACAGGGTATTCGCATTATGCTATAGCTACTTTTTTTATAAAAGGTATAGTTGCTCTAATTGCTGCGCTATTATTCAAGGCTTTGCAAAAAACGCATCAAAAACACGTGCGGTTATCCAGAATAATATCAGGAATAGTTGCAGAAAGCGTAATGGTTGTATCGTATTTTGGGTATGCTGCGCTTATCTTGGGCAATGGAATGGCAGCACTTACGTCTGTCCCCGGTAATCTTATCCAGGCAGTTGTAGGAATAGTTGTTGCAGTGATACTTATAGAAGTTGTTGTAAAATTAAATCTTATAAAAAATAAGAATGAAAATTAGAGGTTTAGTATGCTAGAAGAAATAAAACAACAAGTAATGGAAGCCACCAAAGAACTTGTAAACGTGGCGCACCTAACAAAAGGACAAGTAGTCGTTGTAGGCTGTTCTACCAGCGAAGTTACAGGGCACAAAATAGGCAGTAACTCTGTACCCGAAGTAGCAAAATCAATTTTTGACGGCATTTATGAAGTGCTAAAAGACAAAGGCATATTCCTGGCAGCTCAATGTTGTGAGCACCTAAATCGCGCTATCATAATAGAAAAAGAAGCGGTATGTTGTGGAGAGATTGTAAACGTTGTTCCCGCACCTAAAGCGGGCGGTTCTTTTGCAACGGCGGCATATAATGGCTTTACAAGTCCAATAGCAGTGGAAGAGATAAAAGCTGATGCAGGGCTTGATATCGGCGGCACCCTGATAGGTATGCACCTGAAAAGAGTTGCAGTACCTGTAAGACTTACGACAAAAAAAGTAGGCTCAGCAATTATCCTTGCCGCAAGAACGCGACCAAAATTTATTGGTGGCGGGCGAGCAAACTATGATGAAAACTTATTATAAGGAATGAATAAAAACGGATACAAAATTGTATCCGTTTTTAGTTTAATTTGTAAGGTGCAAAATATTATTCTTATTCTTGTTCGTTTTGGATTTTATCAATTTTTTCCATCATCATATCATAATATTCTTCATCAATGATAAATTTTTTCTTTTGAACGTACCAAGAAGCAGCCATTAATAAAATTGGAACAAGAGTTACTGCCGTTCTTATCCAAATTCGCATGCCTAAAGTTCTCTTATTTTTGAAGTTTGTATTGGCGGCATTAAACGTTTTATCCTTAATCTCCATAGTGTAAGTATAAGTTATGTCATTTTTTGCATCCTCTGTAAGAATTTGCGATGGGTCAAGGTCTTTCCAAGCCCCAAGACCAATTAAGCTGTCTTTAACAAGCTCGCCATTTATATAGGTTGTACGGAAAATTCTACAATCACCAAGCGCTTTAACATATTCAGGTTTTAATTGGTAACTCGACATAAACGTATCTTCAGCGATAGCTTGCGCAACTAATTCCCTTGCATGAGCTTCATCTTCGACAGTATCATATATATCTAGATAGTCGCCTATAGCATTTATGTATAAAACTTGCTGACTAGTATTTTCGATGTTTGATAGGTAGTCTTTTTGCGATTCCATCAATGAAATATTTTGGCTGAGAATGAATATGCCTGATGCCGTAAGCACTAAAGTTACAACACCGTACTGTATAGCCGAAGCTAATTTTGTCATAAACGGTCTTAGGGTGGAAACAACGGCCTCATTTCTTTCACCTTGCATATATTGGTTATATTCGACACAGTTTGTCATATTTATAATGGAAGCCATATAAAACAGTGTTTGACCGCAGAAAACAAATATACCGAAGATGCTTAAGGTAAGGATATTAAACGGCAATATCTTCGACCAACCCAAAAGAGCAATACCCGCATAACCAAATATGGTTGCAAGTGTGCTTATCTTTTGTACTTTCTTTCTGCCAAACTTAGCCGCAAGACGAGGATAGAGCAAGTTTATAACTACGTTGCATACCCCGAATATTACTATAAAATAAAAGCTGTTACTATCATATCCTACTTCGATATAGTAAAGATTGTAAGCAAGAGCGATTAGTAGCCCTGAGCCCATATTGTAAAAAAGCATAGACAAAGTCATCCAAAGGACCTGATCGTTGCCCTTAATCGTTTTCCACATATGTTTTAAAGAAATTTTAGTTTCTTTTTCGGCATTTAAACGCGGTCCTTCTTTAACACCTAGAGATGTCATAAGCTGGCATCCAATAAATGCAATAACTATTATTATTGAAACCAAGCTGTACCCGTTTACAACGTTGCCGGGTGTTAAAAATACAACTAAGCCTTGCGCTACGAATGCGCCGACGCCAGCAAAGAATACGGTAAGCATAGTAACGTTGTTTCTTTCGTTACGCTTGGAAGAAAGAGAAGGTAACATTGCCCAGTAGCCTATGTCGTTCATAGTAAAGGTTGTTTCCCAAAGGAGGTAAAGTACCGTCATAAATATGACAAAATCCCAACCGGAAAACACTCTTATATTAAACATACAGAATATGACAATACCGCAAGTGACTGCACCAATCAAAATCCAAGGCTTGAATTTTCCCCATTTCATATGCGTGCCTTCAATTATTGCGCCCATCATAGGATCGTTAATAGCGTCCCAAATCCTTCCACCAACTCCAATAATCAAACTTAACGTTGTAAACTGGGCAAGTTCTAACGATACGCCGAATTGCACATAGGTCAGTAGAAATGCAGATATCAATTGGTAAGACATATCTCGACCAATACCGCCAAGGGAGAACAGCCACTTATTCTTATTGAATTGTTTGGATCTGCTTATTTCGGCAGCATCGGTTACGTTAGTTGTAGCAACAACTGCATCATTGTCCATAAACGCCTCCTATAATATTTATTAGTATATAACTAATTTTGTCACGGAAAGAACTAATTGTCAATATGCAAAACAAACCCATAGATCTTGTTAAATTGTTAAATTAAAATATATATTATAATAATTTGCCAAACTAGTCTATAAATGCTATTATAAGAACATTAAATCAACGAAAAAAATTAGAGGTAACATTTAATGAGAGCCATAGTTTCGGTAATTGGAAAAGACAAAAAAGGCATAATTGCCAATGTTGCTATGCAGCTTTTTAAAAGCGACATCAACATTTTAGACATATCCCAAACCATTATGCAAAACGAATATTTTACAATGGTAATGATGGTAGAACTTCCCGACAAGGTGACGATTCAAGAGATAAACATTTCTTTAGAAAAGCTTGCTTCAGACCTTGGAGTGGAAATACGTATACAGCATGAGGATATATTTAACTCAATGCACAGAATGTGAGGTATTTATGATTAATATAAATGAAATACTGCAAACTGTCGAAATGATAAAGGATCAGCATCTCGACATCAGAACCATTACTTTACATCTGTCTCTATTTGACTGCATCTCAGAAGATAAAAATAAATGTGCCCAAAACATATATGACAAGGTTATGAAAAAAGCCGGCAGGTTAAAAATCGTGGGCGATTCTATAGCTCAAAAATACGGCATACCGATAGTTAATAAGCGTGTTTCGGTAACCCCAATAAGCATTATAGGTGCCGCAAGTGGCGGATATATAGAAATTGCAAAAGCGCTAGACAAAGCTGCAAAAGAGATAGGAATTGATTTTGTTGGTGGTTATACTGCGCTTGTGCAAAAGGGTATGACACCGTTTGAAAAAGAGTTTATTATGTCGATTCCCGAGGCTCTTAGTTGTACCGAAAGAGTTTGCTCAAGTATTAATATAGGTTCAACACGCGCAGGAATAAATATGGACGCAGTTCGTCTTGCCGGAGAGATTGTTAAAAAAACTGCTTATTTAACTGCGGACAAAGACAGTATAGGCTGCGCAAAGCTTGTTATTTTCGCAAATGCCGTTGAAGATAATCCTTTTATGGCAGGGTCTTTTAATGGAACAGGTGAAGGCGATGCAGTAATAAACGTAGGAATTAGTGGTCCAGGAGTTGTAAAAGCAGCACTTGAAAATTTAAGTGGCGGCGATTGTACGGTTATTTCTGAAGCTATAAAAAAGACTGCGTTTAAAATAACAAGGATAGGCGAACTTGTTGCAAGAGAAGCAGCTGAAGCTATCGGAGCAAGTTTTGGAATAGTAGATTTATCGCTTGCGCCAACTCCTGTAAGAGGTGACAGTGTAGCCCATATATTGGAAGAAATCGGACTTTCTTCGGTGGGCGCGCACGGAACGACCGCATGTCTATATATGCTCAATGACGCTGTAAAGAAAGGTGGCGTTATGGCAAGTAGTCATATAGGTGGTTTGTCGGGAGCATTTATTCCGGTGAGCGAAGATATAGGAATGATTGAAGCTGTCAAAAAAGGCGCGCTCTCGCTAGAAAAAATGGAAGCTATGACGGCAGTTTGCAGCGTAGGATTGGATATGATAGCAATACCTGGCGATACGTCGGCAAGCACGATAAGCGCAATTATTGCAGATGAAGCGGCAATTGGCGTTGCCAACAATAAAACTACGGCAGTCAGAGTAATACCCGTATATGGCAAAAATGAAGGATTTGTAGAATTTGGCGGACTGCTAGGTCGCGCGCCGATTGTAAAAATTAACAGTGAGAATGCAGATATATTCATTGCTCGAGGAGGCAGAATACCTGCGCCGATTCATAGCAATAAGAATTGATTAGTATTGTTTTTATAAGGATATAATCTATATAC
>DATFIH010000168.1:0-7642 GCA_035270205.1 Clostridia bacterium
AAACAATATAGCGAAAATCATCACTTAATTTTTAACAGTGATGCACACACTTTAGATGATATTGGGAAAAATCTAGGATGTATTGAATTGCAGAATTTTTCTGTTAAAAATTTATTGGATATTTTGCGTTCGGAAAAATAGAGAATTTGTCAAAAAGATGTTTTCAAAACATAAAAGTTATGATATAATCTTGTTGTGCGTTTTTAAGCGCGCCAATAGTAAGAACATAATAATTTATTTGGAGGGATAAATGGCAAAAATAAAATTAACAAAAATTCCTTTTGCCGGAACCAAAGAGCAGGAAGCTGAGCTAAGGAAAATGCTAGAAGAACACAAGGATATGCCCGGTGGTCTTATGCCAGTAATGCAGGCGGCGCAAACAATCTATGGCTATTTACCAATAGAAGTGCAAAAGATTATTGCCGACGGTATGAAAGTATCTTTAGAAGAAGTGTTCGGAATCGCTACCTTCTACTCACTTTATACGCTTAATCCGCAAGGCAAAAACCAAGTGTCTATATGTATGGGCACAGCTTGCTACGTAAAAGGAGCGGGCGACGTTCTTGATGCTATTTCCAAGAATTTGGGAATCGAGGGAGGCGAATGTACCTCCGACGGAAATTTCTCACTTGTTGAAACAAGGTGTATCGGCTGTTGCGGACTAGCGCCTGTAATTACCGTTAACTCCAACGTTTACGGCAAGCTTTCAGCAAAAGACGTGGACGGAATTTTAGCACAGTACAAATAATTATTTATGAGAGAGTTGTCCTTACATATTCTTGATATTGTGGAAAATTCTGTTAAAGCAAACGCTTTGCTTATAGAAGTAGACATTGCTGCAAAAAACGGATATATTACTATCACGATAAAAGATAACGGGTCGGGGATGGATAAAGAGTTGTTAAGCACAGTAACCAATCCTTTTACCACTACAAGGACGACAAGAAAGGTAGGATTAGGCATACCGCTACTAAAGATGGCAGCGGAGAATGCGGCGGGAAGTTTTAATATAGAGTCGGAAAAAGGCGTAGGAACGGTGGTAAAAGCTAGCTTTTTGATAAACCACATCGACAGAGTACCCTTAGGCGACATTACTGAAACCATAATAACGCTGATAAGTGCTAAAACCGATTTTGTCTGGAGGATAGCAGTTGAAGACAAGGAGTTTATTTTTGACACAACTGAGATTCGGAAACAATTGGATCCTGTGCCTATCGACGATCTCGAAGTAATAGGATATTTGAAAAATTATATTAAAGAAAATATTGAAAGTATAATCGGAGGTAATATTTTATGAAAACAATAGCTGACATCAAGGCGATAAGAGATAAAATGCAAGCGCAAATCCTTAACCGTGATAACAGTGACGCTAATGCAGAAACCCGTATCGTAGTAGGTATGGCAACATGTGGTATAGCAGCAGGAGCAAGACCTGTTTTTAGTGAACTTGTAGAGCAAGTGCAAAACCGTGGATTAAGAGATGTCAAGGTTATTCGCACGGGCTGTTTGGGCATGTGCAAACTTGAGCCTATCGTAGAAGTTTTTGTTCCGGGTGAACAAAAAGTTACTTATATAAAAGTAGATAGCCAAAAAGCCAAGGATATCATTGCGCAACATATAGTAGCTGGCAAAGTCTGTGTAGATTACCTTGTCGGTGACGAGTAATAGGAGGATAAAAAATGTTTAGAAGTACAGTATTAGTTTGCGGAGGTACAGGTTGTCATTCTAACCATAGCGGTGAGATATATGACCACTTTACCGCAAAAATTAAAGAAAACAACCTAGCAGAGGAAGTGTTACTCGTTAAGACCGGTTGCTTCGGTCTTTGCGCTGTAGGTCCTGTTGTTATAGTATATCCCGAAGGTGCGTTCTATTCCTACGTTAAGGAAGAGGACGTTGATGAGATTATTGCCGAGCACCTTATAAAGGGAAGATTGGTAAAGAGATTGTTATATAAAGATATCAATTCTGAAACAATGACAAAAGCTCTTTCCGAAACCAATTTTTATAAGAAACAACATAGAGTAGCTTTACGTAACTGCGGTGTTATCAATCCTGAAAACATTGATGAATATATAGCTTACGATGGATATCAAGCTCTTATAAAGGCACTTACTTCTATGCAACCTCAAGAAGTTGTAGATTTTGTAAAAGCGTCTGGATTAAGAGGTCGTGGCGGTGGTGGATTCCCCACAGGTATAAAGTGGCAACTCACTAAAAACGCTGTTGGCGACGTAAAGTACGTTTGCTGTAACGCAGACGAAGGCGACCCGGGCGCATTTATGGATAGATCGGTTTTGGAAGGTGATCCTCATGCTGTAGTGGAAGCTATGACAATCGCTGGTTACGCAATAGGCGCATCTCAAGGATATATATATGTCCGCGCTGAGTATCCTATCGCCGTAGAAAGACTTGGTATTGCAATTAAACAAGCTAAAGAATATGGATTGCTTGGAAAGAACATACTAGAAACCGGATTTAACTTTGATTTGGAAATAAGACTAGGAAGCGGCGCATTCGTTTGCGGCGAAGAAACAGCACTTATGACTTCAATAGAAGGATTCCGTGGAGAGCCTCGTCCACGTCCACCATTCCCGGCTAACAAAGGCTTGTTTGGTAAACCTACTTTACTTAACAACGTAGAAACCTATGCTAACATACCCCAAATTATTTTAAACGGTGCCGATTGGTTTGCCGCTATGGGTACAGAAAAGAGCAAAGGAACTAAAGTATTTGCATTAGGCGGAAAGATTGTAAACACAGGACTTGTAGAAATCCCCATGGGAACTACCTTGCGTACAATAATCGAGGACATTGGCGGCGGTATACCCGACGGCAAAAAGTTTAAAGCGGCGCAAACCGGCGGACCTTCCGGTGGATGCATCCCCGCACAACATCTGGATACTCCAATAGATTATGACAACCTTATCTCTATCGGTAGTATGATGGGTAGCGGTGGCCTTATCGTTTTAGACGAAGATAACTGTATGGTTGACATTGCAAAATTCTTCTTACAATTTACTCAAGACGAATCTTGCGGAAAATGTACACCTTGCCGTGTAGGTACTAAGAGACTATTGGAATATTTGGAAAATATTACCGAAGGAAAAGCAACTTTACAGGATTTAGAAGATATGGAGCAACTATGCTACTATATAAAAGATAATGCTCTTTGCGGTCTTGGACAAACTGCGCCCAACCCTGTGCTTAGCACCTTAAAATATTTTAAAGATGAATATATTGCTCACGTTGTGGAAAAGAGATGTCCAGCAGGCGTATGCAAATCACTGCTTAGTTATGAAATTACCGATGCATGTAAAGGTTGCACACTTTGCGCTAAGAAATGCCCAGTAAACGCAATTGCCGGTAAGGTTAAAGAACAACATACTATCGATAAAACCAAATGCATTAAGTGCGGTGTTTGTAAGGACGTATGCAAATTTAATGCAGTTGTGAGAAAGTAGGAGGACGAAATGGAAGCAAAAATGATAAATATTAAAATTAACGGCCAAGCAGTCAGCGTTCCGGAAGGAACAACTATATTAGATGCCGCCAAACAAGTAGGAATCAAAATACCTACTCTTTGCTATCTTCGTGATATTAATGCAATTGGCGCATGCCGTGTTTGCGTAGTTGAAGTTAAGGGAGCAAAAAGTCTTGTTGCAAGTTGCGTATTCCCCGTAAGTGAAGGTATGGAAGTAACAACCAATTCTAAAAGAGTTATGGACAGCCGTCGTACCACAGTGGAGCTACTACTTTCCGATCACGAGCAAAACTGCTTAAGTTGTGCAAGAAACCGTAACTGCGAATTACAAACTCTAAGCGAAGAGCTAAGTTGCAATTCCCACAAATTCGGTGGCGCTACCAACAGTTTTAGCGTGGATGAAACAACACCTTATATAGTAAGAGATAACAACAAATGTATACTTTGCCGTCGTTGCGTTGCAGCGTGCAAGAATTATCAAGGCATATCAGTAATCGGAGCCAACTCACGTGGATTTGACACACACATTGGCTGCGCATTTGAAAAAAATCTTAATGACGTACCTTGCGTAGGCTGTGGACAATGTATTGTAGCTTGTCCTGTTGGCGCGCTTCGTGAAAGAGAAGAAATAGACGATGTTATTGAGGCTCTAAACGATAAAACAAAATATACAATAATCGCAACCGCTCCTTCGGTACGTGTAGGCTTAGGCGAAGAATTCGGATATCCTATCGGTACCAACGTAGAAGGAAAAATGGTAGCTGCTATGAGAAAAATGGGCTTTAACAACGTTTTCGACGTAGATTTTACTGCTGACCTTACCATTATGGAAGAAGGCACAGAATTTATCAACAGATTGCAAAACGGAGGCAAACTACCTATGCTTACTAGCTGTTCACCAGCTTGGATTAAGTACGTTGAGCATTACTATCCCGATCTAATAGACAATCTTTCTAGCTGCAAATCTCCTCAACAAATGTTTGGAGCAATTTGCAAAACTTATTATGCGGAGAAGATGGGAATTGACCCTAAAGATATGGTAGTAGTGTCTGTTATGCCTTGTACCGCTAAGAAGTTTGAAAAAGGTAGAGCTAACCAAAGCGCAGCAGGAGTTCCTGATATTGATATTGCAATCACCACTCGCGAACTTGCAAAGCTTATAAAAATGCAAGGAATTATGTTTAGCGAACTTAAAGATGAAAAATTTGATGCGCCTCTAGGCATCGCATCAAGCGCAGGTTTGTTGTTTGGAGCAACGGGCGGAGTTATGGAAGCTGCATTGCGTACTGTCGCTGAAGTATTGGAAGGCAAAGAGCTTAAAAATATTGATTATCATGACGTACGTGGTATGCAAGGTATAAAGGAAGCTACCTTAAATATTGCAGGAATTGAAGTTAAAGTTGCAGTAGCTAGCGGACTTGCAAATGCTAAAGTTCTTATGGAAAAGATAAGAGAAGGCGTTGCGGACTATCACTTTATTGAAATTATGAGTTGCCCGGGCGGTTGTGTAAACGGCGGTGGTCAACCAATTAAAGATGGATATACTCGCAACAACGTAGACGTAAGAGGTTTGCGTGCAGGAGCAATATATGACACTGATGCTAGTAACAAAATGCGTAAATCTCACGAGAATCCAATAATTAAGGAGCTTTATGAAACATATCTTGGCGAACCTAATAGTCACAAGGCGCACAAGATTCTTCATACAAAATACCAAAAGAGAAATAATTATTAATAATTGTTTAACTATTCAATTAAAAAGGCTTCCGCATAAAGCGGGAGCCTTTTTTATAAAAGCAGACGCAAAAGCATATAAATACACAATAATACCCCAAAATGAATATAATAAAGAAAAATTAATTGACATTGACGTTATGTTATTATAACATATATGTAGTATTAAATTAACACAGTAGAGGTGCGTTATTCAATGAGTAACGAAGGAAGTTAAGGTCGGCGTTGGACTTTTTCCTTTCGTAAAAGGTGAACTACGCCGAAAGTAATCGATATACGCTATAAGATTACTTGGTCGGGAGAAATAATATTTTCCTGACTGTCGCAAAACTTTGCGGAGGGCTATCTTGTTATGATTTTATACGCGGTATGCGTATATTTTTGTCGCAATAGCCGAAGCAAAGCTCGGCTTTTATTTATATTTGGAGGCAAAAAATGAAGAAAACCATATTCCAAGGCGCGGCAACAGCAATAATTACGCCATTTAAGGATAATAGCATAGATTTTGACAGTTTCGGTAAATTAATTGACTGGCAAATCGAGTGTGGGATTGATGCGCTTGTAGTATGCGGTACCACGGGAGAATCTTCCACGTTAACAGATGATGAGCATAGAGCGGTCATTAAGTTTGCAGTGGAAAAAGTAAACAACAGGATCCCACTAATAGCAGGAACAGGAAGCAACGACACAGCCTACGCTATCGACTTAACGCGTGAAGCGTGCGATCTCGGTGCAGATGCAGTGCTTTGTGTAACACCTTATTATAATAAGGCAACGCAAAAAGGCTTGATACAAATGTATACACAAATAGCTGATGCAAGCCAAAAGCCTGTGATATTATATAATGTACCCAGTCGTACAGGTGTAAATATCGAGCCAAGCACCTATCAGGCGCTTGCTGACCATCAAAATATTGTCGCGATAAAAGAAGCGAACGGACAGATTTCAAAAATTGTTGAAACAATGTCTTTAGTTGGTGACAAACTAGACCTATATTCAGGCAATGACGACCAGATCGTTCCGTTGCTTAGTTTGGGTGGAAAAGGTGTCATATCTGTGTTAAGCAATATAATGCCCAAAGAAACCAAAGAAATTTGTACAAGGTTTTTTGACAAGGATATAAAGGGAAGTTGTCAACTTCAGCTAAGATTGCATAATCTTATTGATTCACTTTTCAGTGAAGTAAACCCTATCCCTGTTAAGGCGGCTGCTTACGCTATGGGTATTTGTGAAAACTCATTAAGGTTACCGCTGACAACAATGGACGAAGCAAAATATCAAAAGATGTTAGGTTATATGCGAGAGCAAGGACTTAATGTATAAGGAGTACTATGAAAGTAATTGTAAATGGAGCTTGTGGCAAACTAGGCGCTGAAGTGGTAAAATTAGTAAAAGAAGGGTACCAAAACAGCCAAAGTTATGCTTTTGTGGACGTTGATTTAAACAATAACGATGCAGATAAGACATATAGCGATTTAGCTTTTTGTGTAAAAGGCGCCGATGTTATTATTGATTTTTCACATCACAGTGTGACAGCAAAATTATGTAAATATGCCGAAAAGACCAATACTCCGGTAGTTATTGCAACAACAGGGCAGACGGACGAAGAACTGGAAATAATTAAAGAAACAGCTAAAAAAGTGCCTGTGTTTTTTTCCGGTAATATGTCCATTGGCATAGTATTGCTTATTGAACTTGCAAAAAAAGCAGTTAGCGTAATGACAGATGCCGATGTTGAGATAGTAGAAACGCATCACAACAGAAAGCTTGATGCACCCAGTGGTACTGCGCTTATGATTGCTAACGCTGTAAAAGAGGTCAGACCTGAAGCAAATATTGTATGTGGCAGAGAGGGCAATGAAAAAAGAGCGCAAAACGATATTGGTATTCATTCGTTAAGGATGGGTAACATTATTGGCGAGCACATGGTACTTATATGTACGGAAAGCCAAACAATAACATTAAAGCACCGCGCTCACACAAGAAGTTTATTTGCAGAAGGAAGCATAAAAGCGGCCAATTTTCTAATTACCCAATCACCGGGTTTATACAATATGAAGGATATGCTAAAACAATGATGAAAAAAGTAAATTTTACAAAGATGCATGGCATAGGCAATGATTATATTTATATTAATTGCTTAGAAAATGAAATTGACGATCCGTCCGGTCTTGCTATTAGAATGTCGCCTAGGCATTATTCGGTAGGAGCAGACGGCATTGTGCTTATATGCCCATCGGACATTGCTGACGCTAAAATGCGTATGTTTAACATCGATGGTAGCGAAGGAAAAATGTGTGGCAATGCCATAAGATGCGTAGGAAAATACCTTTACGATAATGGAATAACTAAAAAAACCAGTTTATCGATAGAAACCCTAAGCGGTATCAAATATTTGAAACTTCAAATAATTAATAATAAGGT
>DATFIH010000169.1:0-2704 GCA_035270205.1 Clostridia bacterium
TTATATAAGTTTAAAAAATTTTTAGATAATCTGAGGTATTTATGAAACAAGATATGATAGCCATTATTGACTTAGGCAGTGAGAAAAATTCGGAGCTGGCAAGAGATATAAGAGCTTTAGGCGTGTATAGCGAAATTTATGCTCACGATATAAAGGCAACAACGCTAAAAGCCTTACCCAATTTAAAAGGTATTATTTTAAACGGTGGTAAAAATGCACCTTCCGACCAGGATATCGACATTGATCAAGATATTTATAATCTTGAAATGCCAGTTGCTGCAATTAAGTGTAATAAAGCAATGTGCCAAAATCTCGGTGGCTTGCAACAGTTTGTATTTGATAAATGCAAATGCGAAAAAAACTGGAATATGAGCAACTACATCGAAGACCAAGTAGAGCTTTTGCGTCAGCAAATAGGTGATAGGAAGGTTTTGCTTGCGCTAAGCGGTGGTGTTGACAGTTCGGTAGTTGCAGCATTACTAATGAAAGCTATCGGCAAACAACTCGTTTGCGTTCACGTAAACCATGGCTTGCTTAGAAAAGGCGAGAGCGAAGAAGTAATAGAAGTATTCCAAGAGAAAATGGGCGCAAAACTCATTTACGTTGATGCAAGCGAAAGATTCTTAGCAAAACTAGCCAATGTAGAAGACCCCGAACAAAAAAGAAAAATAATAGGGACAGAGTTTATACGCGTATTTGAAGAAGAAGCAAAAAAACTCGACGGTATTGACTTTTTAGCTCAAGGAACTATCTATCCTGACATAGTAGAAAGCGGTACAAAACTCGGCAAAGCGGTAAAAGCTCACCACAACGTAGGCGGATTGCCAGACGACTTAAAGTTTGAACTTGTGGAGCCTATCAAGTATCTTTTTAAAGATGAAGTTAGAGCGTGCGGAAAAGCATTGGGACTGCCCGATGATATGGTATACCGCCAACCATTCCCGGGTCCAGGACTTGGAGTAAGATGCCTAGGCGTTATTTCAAAAGATAGACTTGAAGCGGTAAGAGAATCTGACGCAATACTAAGAGAAGAGTTTGCACTTGCCAATTTAACAGGCAAGGTATGGCAATATTTTACCCTTATTCCTGATTTTAAATCAGTGGGCGTGCGAGACAACGCAAGAAGCTACGAATGGCCCGTTATTATAAGAGCGGTCAACACAATAGATGCAATGACTGCTACGATAGAGCATTTTGACTGGGACTTTTTAGATAAGGTAGCAATGCGCATTATGAGTGAAGTTAAAAACGTAAACCGTGTTTGTTATGACTTATCGAGAAAACCAAACGCAACAATAGAGTGGGAATAAAAAAAGTATCAAATTTTTAATACATCAAAAAAGGCTATCAATAATTGGTAGCCTTTTATGTTACTTATAATTGCGTTTTAGTGTTTGATTATTTTGTGTAGTTGTCAAAATATCCTTGTACCAAAACTATGGGTGTGCCTTTATCTCCCGAACCGCTTGTAAGGTCACAAAGTGAGCCGATAAGGTCGGTTAAGCGGCGGGGCGTTGTGCCTTGAGAAACCATTTTGCCTACCAAATCGCTATCTTTATGGCGGATATAATCGCTGATAGCATTTTTAAGAGCATCTCCTGATAAATCTTTAAAATCATTGTCAGCAAGGTATTTTAATTTAACTTCGTTAGGTTGTCCTTCGAGTCCCGGCGTGTAAGCAGGGGATACAACAGGGTCAGCAAGCTCCCAAATTTTACCAATAGGGTCTTTGAATGCGCCGTCTCCATAGATCATTACTTCAATGCATACCTTTGCGTAGTCACTAAGTTTTTTATGTATGCCGTCCACAACTTTTTGACAGTCTCTTGGGAAAAGCTTTATCGTTTCTTCCGTTGCTTTGTTAGAACCAAGTAAGCCGTATTTTTCATTATAGCCTGAGCCGTTTATCGGTGCTGTCATAATATCGTCTAAGGAAAACACCGTTGCGCCTTTATCAGTAAGTAAGCGTTTTGTACGAACTCTTGTGTGTATGTCACAGTTTAAAACAAAGTTGGTATATCCAAGTATAGCACGGCAGTCATTGGCAAAAACGACCTCAACTTCGCAGCCTTCTCCTACAATAATTTCTTTGTAGTACTCTATATAATCTACACCTGTAAAGGTGTGTTTACGATATCCAAAAAGCTCTCTATATTTTTTCTCATCCAAAACATCAGACCAAGGATTAATGTTTTTTGCGTCCAAAGAATCAAGGTCTAAAAGATGATTGCCTACTTCATCGGAAGGATAGCTTAGCATAAGTACAATTTTTTTAGCGCCTTGAGCTATTCCTTTTAAGCATATAGCAAAACGGTTGCGGCTAAGGATAGGAAAAATAACGCCGATAGTATTTTCTCCGAATTTACTTTTTATATCGCTGGCTATATCGCTTACGGATGCATAGTTGCCTTGTGCTCTAGCAACTACCGCTTCTGTAATACCCACAACGTCACGAGCATGGAGAGGAAAATTTTCGCTCTTAGAAGCTTGAATTACGCTGTCACAAACAATGTCTACGATATCATCGCCTTGGCGAATGATGGGCGCTCTAATTCCTCTTGAAACTGTTCCTACTAATCTTTCCATTTGTATATACCTCAAAATTGAAAATTGTCATATAAACGACACTATACATTATATAATATAGTTACCTTTAATGTAAAGAAAAGAGGCGGTAAAACATTAAAAAAATAATGACTAATAT
>DATFIH010000170.1:0-2715 GCA_035270205.1 Clostridia bacterium
TTATCCCTCCAAATAAATTATTATGTTCTTAATTTTCGCGCGCATAAAGACGCACAAAAGTATTATACCATAACTTTTATATTTTGGAAACATCTTTTTGACAAATTATCTATTTTTTCGAACGTAAAAAATCTAATAAGCTCTTTATGGATAAACTTTGTAATTCAATGCTTCCCATAGTTTTACCAATATCTTGCAAAGTGTGAGCGTCACTGTTAAAAATTAAGTTATAATTATCGCTATATTGAGCAATAAGTTGGGCATTTTTTCCGGAAAGTTCCAAACTCGTATACCCTTTAGGTATATCGCCAAGTACGGCGAGGATACCGCAACAATCTCTGTCTATATGTGCGGGAATTGTTATCCCGTTATGATCGGTGGCTAGTTTAATTAGCTCTCTTTCGCTAATTTTTGCGCTTGTAGCAAGTAGAGTTTTTTCCTCTAATATATTGTCATCTTCATCGTAAATAAATTGATTTCCAAAGACTTCACTTTTGTTTTCCAAGCTTGTAAACGTTATAGAATTATAAAAATCTTCCAAATCACAAAACGTTTCAAATAGGCATAAAAAATGTATATCTTCATTGGTTTGCAGTTCTATTGCAGGCACTACTAAAATATCTAATAACTTTCCAATTTCAATGGTAAGTTTTACGTTTTTAATACTGTTATGATCGGATATTGCTATGATTTCAAGACCTTTCAAACTTGCCGCAGCAATTATGTTGGCAGGCGTCATATCATCATTAGCGCAAGGCGATAGGCCGCTATGAATATGCAAATCATAAAGGTGTTTCATACTTCCAGCTTTCTTGCCGCTTCAAATATAGGTAATTCGGTAATGATAAGCGACAAATTTTTATTGATGACAGCTTTTTTTAAGCTTTCATCAGGTTGTACGTTTTCGCAAAGCACAATCACGCCTATGTCGGTTAGCGCGGCAACCGCCGCAACGTTAGCATTGTTCATTATGGTAAACCATGCGCAATTTTCTGGTGCTCTTCCCATAACAAAGCTTAAAAAATCTCCACAATATCCGCCCTCGATTTCTCTGTCAGGCTCGGGCATTAATACGATTTTCGCATTTAAAAGTTTGGCAATTTCATACGTTTTCATTTTCTAACACATCCATCTTTATCTATAACTCCATTAGTGACATCCTCTGCAAATGCTCTACAGGAAGGCGCACCGCAACTGCCACAATCAAGTAGTGGCAAGTTTGCAAGCAACTTTTCTATGTCATCTAATTTTTGCAACGCAAGCATTCGATCTTGATCTAAGCGAAACACGTCTTTAACTACCGGCATTTCTTCCCAACGGAAAAATTCCAAAGGTTTGCCAGTGCTTTCGATACTGTTTTCGCTTTTAGGTAATTTTTGTCTAAGCACTCTTAATCTTGCTCTTGCAACAAAAGGATTTTCTATATTCAAAACCCCTCCAACGCATCCGCTTGGACACGCATTGAGCTCTACAAAGTCTATGTAATTTAGCTTGCCGTCTTCCATATCTTTAAGCACAGTAACGACGTTTTCCATACCGTCTGCAGCCAAATAACGCTCCATCTCGGTGCCAATAGCTTCTCCACCGCTGCTTGCCCAATAAACGCCTGCAGAACCGCTTTTTGCAATCTTTTTCATCTCATTTGCATTTATGCTACTCATAACGTTTGCCAATTTAAAATATACCTCGCTAGCTGCAAGTACTCCGTCAACGCACGGTTTTTTTAGTCCCATACCTGTTTTTAAAGCAAAAACTTTAGCGGGGCATGGCGAGATGAAAAATACGCCTATATCCTTTTCGGGTATACCTGCATTTATTGCTCGTTCTCTTGCCAGTCTTGCGGCAACGTCTACTGGCGCTACGGTGTCTAGTATATGGTCTTTCAGTCCGTGGTACGCCATAATGATAAGCTCTAATACTGCAGGACACGCCGAACTTATAATCGGTTTTTTTATCTTTCCTTCAGCCATTATTTTATGGGACGCTTCAGTAATAAGTTCTGCCGCGCTGGAAACTTCGTATACGTCGTCAAAGCCTATCGCAAGCAGCCCATTAAGCACCCTGTCTATACTGTCTAAATTTTGGAATTGTCCATATAGTGACGGCGCAGGTAAAGCTATTTTATATTTAAAATTATTAATAATATCAAAGCTATCATAAGCAGGAAGCTTTGCTTGATGGGGACAAACTCTCACACACTCGGCACAACCTATGCAACGTTCATAAATTACTTTAGCTTTGCCGTCTCTAACGCGAATAGCCTCAGTTGGGCATCTTTTCATACACGAAACACACCCTTTGCACTTGTTTGAATCCAACATTACTGTATTTAAGCTTTTATCCATTTTTTCTCCTATTAAAAATTAACTACAAGACTAACAGTAGTTCCTACGTTCAACGTACTTTTAATATCAAATTCATCGGTATATCTTTTCATATTCGGGAGTCCCATACCGGCGCCAAAACCTTGCTCCCTTATAGCATCCGGCGCAGTGGAATATCCTTCTATCATTGCAAGAGAAATATCGGCGATACCGGGTCCTTTGTCTTGCAATACTATTTTAATTTTGTCACCGTAAATATCTACAATAGCTCTGCCTCCGCCTGCGTGAATTACCATGTTGATATCACCCTCATACATGGCAACGGCAACCTTTCTAATAATTTTAGGATCAATTCCCAACCTTTTTAAAGTCAGTTTTACTTCATTGGATG
>DATFIH010000171.1:0-7768 GCA_035270205.1 Clostridia bacterium
GGGCTGACTTTCCTTTTGTATAAACCTGTTTTAAAGTTTATAAATAAAAGGCAAGAAAGCATTAAGTCTCAATTAGATGCTAACGAGGAGACCAAATTAGAAGCCGAGAAACTATTTAAAGAATATAAGGCAAAACTTGACCAAGCTGAAACCGAAATAGACCGCAAAAAAGTGGAAGCCGATAAATCGATAGCGTTTCATAAAGAATCAGTTATGCAAGATGCTAAAAAACGCGCCGATGAGATTTATAGAAAAGCTGAAATAGAAAGTGAAAATGAGCGGATTGAAGCTATTAATAATTTGCACAACGAGGTTGCCGACGTTGCTCTTAACATCGCAAGCAACATTTTAGAACGCGAAATTAGCAAAGAAGAAAATGCCAAAATCATTGATGCGTGTATAAACGAATGGAGCGACACAGACAATGACTAAGCTTACCATAACTACCAGCGTAGCACTAAGTAATCAGGAAAAGGCCGCGCTCGAGCAACGCTTTGTCAAAAAATACGGCGAATTTACTACCGACTATTATGTAGATGACGAAATAATCGGAGGTATAATTATTTTTGACGGTGATAAGGTATATGACGGGTCTATCCGCACACAGCTTGACAAAATGAGAGAGAAGATATTTAAATAATATGGAAACAGAATTAGGTTTTATTACTCAACATATCAAAGACGAAATTAAAAGTTTCGAAAAATCTACCAGCGTAAACACCGCAGGTAGAATTGTTTCGAGCAATGACGGGGTAATAATGGTAGAAGGGTTGGCTGGCGTCAAAAACGGCGAACTTTTGTATATATCGGGAGATAAATATGCCCTTGCGCTTAACTTGGAAGAAAAAACGATTGGCGCAATTTTACTATCCACATCTTCTGACGTTTCTGTAGGAGATATTGCCTACACTACAGGTAAAATAGTAAGCGTCCCTGCAGGCAAACAATTGCTTGGTAGAGTTATTAATCCTTTGGGTTTACCACTCGATGGCAAAGCTGAAATAAAAACAAGGCACTTCCGCAATATTGAAGCACAGGCTCCTGCAATTCTTGACCGTGGCAAAGTAAATACTCCACTTTACACAGGTATCAAAGCTATTGATAGTATGATACCAATAGGCAAGGGTCAAAGGGAATTGATTATTGGCGATAGGCAAACCGGAAAAACCGCTCTTGCAGTCGACACAATTATCAATCAAAAAGGCAAAAACGTTATTTGCATTTATGTAGCAATTGGACAAAAGTCCTCGTCTATTACTAAAATAATAGGTGAATTAGAGTCCTATGGGGCTATGGATTATACAATAATCGTATCCTCTACCGCAGGACAATCAGCACCGCTACAATATCTTGCGCCATATACAGGCGCTGCTATTGCTGAAGAATTTATGTATAATGGGCGTGATGTGCTTATTATATATGACGACTTATCAAAACACGCAGTAGCATATCGTACAATTTCGCTACTTTTGAAACGTCCTTCCGGAAGAGAAGCATATCCTGGCGATATTTTTTATATACATTCCAAACTTTTAGAAAGGAGCGCAAAACTTTCCGAGGCTTTAGGTGGCGGTTCCATAACCGCTTTGCCTATCATAGAAACTTTAGCTGGTGATATATCCGCTTATATACCTACCAATGTTATCTCAATAACTGACGGACAAATATATCTGGAGAGCGAATTATTCAATGCAGGTATTCGCCCTGCTATTAACGTAGGCTTGTCAGTTTCGAGAGTGGGCGGCGCGGCGCAATGCCCAGCTATGAAAAAAGTTACCGGCAAAATCAGACTACACCTTGCACATTATAGAGAAATGCAAATATTTGCCAGATTTGGAGCAGACCTTGACAGCGCCACCAAAGAATCATTGGAAATGGGCGCAAGACTTACCGAAAGCTTGAAACAGCCAGAGTTTTCTCCTGTTTCTATGGTAGATACTGTAATTGAGCTTGTGGTAATGCAAAATGACTACCTTAAGGGTATGCCTACAAAAAAAGTTCCTACCATTATTGCAGGATTCTTGAAATATATTCATTCCAGAGAAGCAGAATTTATTGCTAAGCTACAAACTACCGAAATTATTGATGATAGCGATTTGGAAATAATAGAATACCGAATAAAACGCTATCTTGAAAGACATTTAAAATGAAAGGGCAAGAATTAAAACGGCGCATAACGGGAATTAATGAAACTGTTAAAATAACAAAGGCAATGCAGATGATTTCTGCAGCAAAAATGCATAAATTGCAACAAAAGTATGACGATGCGAAAAAATACCTTGGCAGAGTATCGGATGCGGTGCATCTTGTAAGAACAGCGCTTTTCTCCCTCCATCCTTATCTTAAAGGTCATGATGGCGACCGCTCTGCTTTTATAGTTATTGCAGGAGATAAAGGATTGTGCGGTGATTACAATCATTTAGTACTGGAAAAAGCACTAGAAAACATCCAGAACAGCAACGTTACTCATTTGTTTCCTGTAGGGTATATAGCAAGGGACTTTTTTAAGAAAAAAGGTTACAATATGATAACAACATATATTCACCTTGGACTAGACCCCATGCCTGATGAGGCAAGGACAATAACTGACGATATCATACAAAGGTTTGTTTTGAAAGAGTTTGATAATGTGTATATTGTGTATACCGGAATAAAGACACTTTCCGTGCAAAACGTCGTTGTCGAAAAGCTATTGCCATTGTCGTATACCGAAAATGAAAATGCAGTGGAGTTTTTGCCAGGAGAAGGTAGCGTAGATAACGCGCTAAACCATTATATATTGGCAAAAATGTATTATGCTTTAACCAGTTCATCTCTTGCTATTAATTATAAAAGAATGATAGCAATGCAACAATCGACGACTAACGGCGAAGAAATTATTTCTGAGCTGAAATTACAGTATAATCATAAGAGACAAGAAAGCATTACGACAGAGCTTGTTGACGCTTCAGCTTCTCTACAAGGTAAAAGGTTATGAAAATAAAGAAATACGTAGGCGAAATTATCCAAATAATTGGCTCGGTAATAGACGTTGTATTCCCGACTCATTTGCCAAGGCAAAATGAATTATTGATTGTGGACGCTGTTGATCGCAGCGTAAAAATTGAAGTCCTTGCCCATCATAGAGATGGGGTTGTGCGTTGCATTTCGATGGAGCCCACAGAAGGGTTAAGCCGTGGATTAAAGGTTACTACAACAGGAGAAAGCATAAAGGTACCAGTAGGCGAACAAACGCTGGGCAGAGTTGTCAACGCGCTTGGTATGCCCATAGATGGTAAAGGCGACATACGCGGTAAACGCTGGAGCATTTATCGTGACGCCCCTTCCCTTATAGAGCAAAGTCCTACTACTTCTGTTTTTGAAACAGGTATTAAAGTTATTGACCTGCTTACCCCCTACGCAAAAGGCGGTAAAATCGGTCTGTTCGGTGGCGCAGGTGTTGGCAAAACGGTTCTTATTTTGGAACTTATCAACAATATCGCATCAAAACACGGTGGAAGATCTATTTTTACAGGTGTTGGCGAAAGAAGCCGTGAAGGCTTTGAAATGATAGAGGAAATGGATATATCTGGCACTCTTAAAAATACATCCTTGGTTTTCGGTCAAATGAACGAATCCCCCGGCGCACGTATGAGAGCGGCATTTACAGGACTTACTATGGCGGAATACTTCCGTGACGTAGAAAATCAGGATACACTACTTTTTATAGACAATATTTTCCGCTATATACAAGCGGGAAGTGAAATTTCGGCATTACTTGGACATATGCCTTCGGCGGTTGGCTACCAACCTACGTTAAGCAACGAATTAGGCGCGCTTGAAGAACGTATTTGCAATACTAAAAAAGGTTCTATAACTTCTATTCAAGCAGTTTACGTTCCAGCAGATGATCTAACCGATCCAGCTCCTGCAACTTTGTTTACTCACCTTGATGCGACTACGGTTTTATCAAGAAAAGTAGTGGAGCAAGGTATTTATCCTGCAGTAGATCCGCTAGAGTCTAACAGTCGTATACTAGAGCCTACTATAGTGGGCGAAGAACATTATAACACAGCAAGAAAAGTAGTGGAGACTTTGCAACGGTATAAAGAACTTCAAGATATTATTGCTATCCTTGGCATGGAAGAATTAAATCCCGAAGATAAACTTACTGTTTACAGAGCGCGCAAACTTCAAAGATTTTTCAGTCAACCTTTCCACGTCGCTAGCGTTTATACGGGAATGGAAGGAAGATACGTGCCTATTAAAAATACAATAGCAAGCTGTAAAGCTATATTAGAAGGCAAATGTGACGATATACCCGAATCAGAGTTTTATTTTATTGGTGATTTATCGGACATAAAAGGATATAACGGATGAAACCTTTTTACGCTGAACTTATAGCTCCGGATAAAGTTTTATTTGAGGGCGAAATAATTAGCCTATCGGTAACTGCGCTAGATGGAAAAGTAGAGATACTTGCTTCACATATACCCGCTTTATGCGTAATGGATACTGGAAAGTGCAAAATTACACTACCAGATAATTCTAGCAAGGTTTTCATTACTGAAGGTGGTATTCTTAATATAAAAAAAGATAAAGTTGTGATAACTTGCGACATTTTAGAATGGGAAGAAGATTATGAACAAGCTTTGGCTTCTAGAGCGACTCATTTAGAGTCGGGATCCGCTAGGCGCAATCAAAGCTACAAAGAGTATAAGTTGGGTACCGTTGCATTACGACGAACTTTTATAAAACCTAAACCATAGTCATATTTTTTTAAATCTTGCCAAAAAAAGCAGATTTTTTATAGTCTCATTCTATAAGAGTTGCAAAACCAATAATCAAATAGTTGCAACTTTAACCGTTCCTATGCGATAATTGAATAATATATGACATGACGGGTAAAAAGGGGTATAAATGAATAAACTATTACATAAAAAACAAATGGCTCAAAATGTAACTGAATATACTTTTAATGCGCCTGATGTAGTAAGGAACGCCAAAGCTGGGCAATTTATTGTTTTACGTGTAGACCAAAAAGGTGAAAGAGTGCCATTTACCATTTTTGATTATGATAAAGAAAAAGGCACTTTAAAAATATTGGTGCAAACAGTTGGTTTTTCAACGCAAAAGCTTTCCCGTCTTAATGAAGGTGATTATGTATCCGATATTGTAGGACCACTTGGATTGCCCACTGATTTAAGTTTCGCAAAAAAAGTCGTTTTAATAGGCGGTGGTATAGGCGCTGCAGTAATACACCCACAATCTAAGGTATTAAAAAAAGCAAACATAGATGTTGACGTTATTTTGGGAGCAAGAGATTCTTCTCTTATTATGTATGAAGAGGACTTTAAAAAATATGCCAATAACGTTTACGTGATGACAGACAACGGTAGTTTAGGTGAAAAAGGCAACGTTGTAGATAAGTTACGCTATCTTATAGAAACAGGAAGTAACTACGACGTTGTATTTGCAGTAGGTCCGCTAATGATGATGAAAGCTGTCAGCAACTTTACAAAAACCTATAGTTTAAAAACAATAATCAGTATGAATTCCATAATGATAGACGGTATCGGAATGTGTGGCGGTTGTAGACTCACAGTAGGTGGCGAAACAAAATATGCATGTGTAGACGGTCCCGAATTCGATGCTCATCTTATCGACTTTGATGAGGCTATTATGCGATCAAGACTGTATCAAGAAGAAGAAAAAGCATGCCGTCTTAGAGGGGAAAAAAATGATTGAACGACAGAAAGTAATTGAGCAAGATCCAGCCAAAAGAATAACGAATTTTGATGAGGTTTCTTTGGGCTTTGACGAGAAAACTATGCTCATTGAGGCAGCAAGGTGTTTAAATTGTAAAAATCCAGAGTGCGTAAAAGGATGCCCGGTTAATATTAACATACCTGCTTTTATTATGGAATTAAAGCATAATAATCCACTAGAAGCCAACGATATCATAAAGTCAAGTTCTTCGCTTCCTGCTGTTTGCGGTAGGGTTTGTCCACAAGAAAGCCAATGTGAAAAGTACTGTATCAGAAAAAAAGCGGGCGGTGCAATAGCTATAGGCGCATTGGAAAGATATGCTGCCGATTTTGCATTGAATAAAAATTTACCTGTAAAAAAACCAAAAGAATATAAAAATGCAAAAGTTGCCATAATCGGTAGCGGTCCAAGTGGTTTATCTTGCGCAGGCGAGCTTGCTCTTTCGGGTGTGAAAGTCACTATTTTTGAAGCTTTTCATCGTGCGGGCGGAGTTTTAGTATATGGAATTCCCGAATTTCGTTTGCCTGAAAATATTGTTGACAAGGAAATAAACTACCTGGAAAAACTAGGTGTAGATATCAAAATTAATACTGTAATAGGCAAGACCTTCACGATGGGTGAACTTCTTAGTGAATATGATTTTGTCTTTATCGGTAGCGGCGCAGGGCTTCCTGTATTTATGAATATTAAAGGTGAAAACCTCAATCAGGTGTATTCTTCTAACGAAGTGCTTACACGTGTAAATCTTATGAAAGCATACGAAAAAGACAGTGAAACTCCCATAAAATTAGGCATTAACGTTGTGGTTGTGGGCGCTGGTAACGTTGCTATGGATACTGCGCGTACCGCTGTAAGACTGGGCGCAAAGGCTGTTACAATTGTTTACAGGCGTACAAAAGAAGATATGCCGGCAAGACTGGAAGAAGTTCATCACGCGCAAGAGGAAGGTGTAAACTTTATCACGCTTGCAAATCCTGTTGAAATACTCGGTTCAACCAAAGTGGAAGGTATAAAATGCGTTAGAATGAGACAAACAGAACCTGACGCAAGCGGTAGAAAAAAAGTTGTGCCAATACCTGACTCCGAATTTATTTTGGAATGTGACCAAGTTATTATGAGTCTGGGAACTAGTCCCAATCCCCTTATAAAGAATAGTTTACCTGAGCTTAAAACTACATCAAAAGGCACGATATCGGTAGATGAAAATATGGAAACTTCAATAAAGAACGTGTATGCTGGCGGTGATACGGTAACCGGTGCTGCCACAGTAATACTAGCTATGGGTGCAGGCAAAAAAGCGGCGCAATCAATTTTAAAAAAGATAACAGAAAGGTAATTTTCATTATTGAAAAGTAAAAAAGCGGCTTAAAAGCCGCTTTTTTGTTTTTAACAAGTTTAAATTAATAGTTTTTTGCTTGAACCATGAAGAACGCTTTGGGATGAACGCATACGGGACATACATCGGGTGCTTCTTCACCATAATGTAAGTGACCACAGTTAGCGCATTGCCAAACAACAGGCTGTTCTTTCTTGAAAACAATGTCTTTATTGATATTTTCAAGCAGTTTTAGATATCTTTCTTCGTGCTCTTTTTCTATATCGGCAACTCCTCTAAATAATTTAGCGATTTCGTTAAAACCTTCTTTTTCAGCGGTTATAGCAAAATTATAGTACATATCTGTCCATTCATAGTTTTCACCGTTTGCCGCATCAACTAAATTCTCTGTTGTCGACGGGATGCCGTTATGAAGCAGTTTAAACCATATCTTAGCATGCTCTTTCTCATTATTTGCTGTCTCCTCAAAAAAAGATGCTATCTGCTCATATCCATCTTTTTTTGCTTTGCTAGCATAAAAAGTATATTTGTTACGCGCTTGTGATTCACCGGCAAATGCTGTTTGTAAGTTTTGTTCTGTTTTACTACCTTTTAGTTCCATAAAAAAACCTCCTATAACTTTATACTTTTATATTACCATATTTTGCTAGTTAATGGCAAGTTAATTATTCCCGACTTTTACGC
>DATFIH010000172.1:0-2984 GCA_035270205.1 Clostridia bacterium
GGATAAAGTTGCGGCAACCATAATTTTACAAAGCTATTTAAACAGAATATAAAAAGGAGATTTTTTTATGAACAAAGAATTAAAAGACACGCAAATACAAGAGGATGATGAAATTGTTACCCTAACATACGATGATGGAACAAAAGAGGACTTTTATGACATAGCCGAACTTGACTATGAGGACAAATGGTATATTTACCTTCAGCCTGTAAATCCCAGCGTTGAATTTGATGAAGATGAAGTACTTATTTACCAAATGGCTGAAGATGAGGACGGTCAAGAGGTATTTTTACCTGTTGAAGATGAAAAACTTATAGAAAAACTCATTGGTATGCTAAATGATGAAATAGCAGATTAGTTTTTGATAAAAAATCGTTGCATTAATTGGGATATTATGTTATTATACTAACGAAATTACGAACCGATACCAAGAAGGGATTGTTGCCTATTTAGGTTTTCACCTTCGCTAAAGAATGGATCGGGGAGAAACAAACAAGGAGGATTTTTACTATGTCAGTAATTTCAATGAAACAACTTTTGGAAGCAGGTGTGCATTTTGGACACCAAACAAAGAAATGGAATCCCAAGATGAAAAAGTACATTTTTGACGCGCGCAATGATGTGCATATCATCAACTTAGAACAAACGGTGGTTGCTATTGAAGAAGCTTACGCTTTTATTCGTGATGTCGTAGCCAGCGGAAAGAGCATTCTTTTTGTAGGCAAGAAGAAACAAGCAAAGGAAGCCATTCAACAAGAAGCTGAAAGATGCAATATGTTCTTTATGAACCAAAGATGGTTGGGCGGAACGCTTACTAACTTTGCTACAATAAGAACTAGAATTGACAAACTTAACAAGCTTAACCAAATGGAAGCAATAGGCGAATTTGATTTACTTCCCAAAAAAGAAGTAATCCAACTTAAATCATTGAGAGATACCTTAGAGTTAAACCTAGGCGGTATCAAAAATATGCGTGAACTACCTGGAGCTATTTTTGTAGTAGACCTTAAAGTAGAGCATCTTGCTGTACAAGAAGCAAAAAGCTTAAATATTCCGATTGTAGGACTTGTAGACACAAACTGTGATCCTGAAGATGTTACTTATGCTATCCCCGGCAATGATGATGCTATCAGAGCAATTAAGCTTATTTCAAGCATAATAGCCGACGCAGTTATCGAGGCTAAAGAAGGAAAAACAGAACATACAAACGAAGAAAACGAAGATAAGCCCGCTACACCTGTTGTAGAAGATGAAGAGGCTGTTGTAGAAGCAGAATAATATAAAAATCTAATATCGGGAGGATAATAAAAATGGCATTTACAGCTAAAGACGTTCAAAATTTGCGCATGCGTACAAATGTAGGTATGATGGATTGCAAAAAAGCGCTAGTAGAGACCGATGGCGATATAGAAAAAGCTATAGAATATCTTAGAGAAAAGGGCATTGCCAAAGCAGCTAAGAAAGCAGGCAGAATTGCCAGCGAAGGCATTGTTGATTCTTATATCCATTTAGGTGGAAAAATAGGTGTTTTAGTAGAGGTAAACTGTGAGACTGACTTTGTATCAAGAGGCGATGCATTCAAGTCGTTTGTACATGATATCGCATTGCAGATAGCAGCAGCAAAACCTACTTATATAAGCAAAGAAGAAGTTCCTCAAGCAGAAATCGCGCACGAGAAAGAAGTATTAAAAGCGCAAGCGCTAAATGAAGAACATCCAAAACCCTTAGCAATAATTGAAAAGATGACAGAAGGCAGAATATCCAAGTATTATCAAGAAGTTTGCTTGCTTGAGCAAAATTTTGTTAAAGATTCTTCCAAAACAATCAATCAATTACTTACGGAAACAATAAGCACTATCGGAGAAAAAATTACGATAAGAAGATTTGTAAGATATGAAATGGGCGAGGGCTTGGAAAAGAAAGTTGATAATTTTGCAGAAGAGATTAACGCGCAAGTCGCAAAAATGCAATCTAACAATTAATTTACAAATTGAAGGCGCTAAATGCTTTAGTGCCTTTTTTTATATGGAGGTTTATTATGGCTACATTATATAAAAGAGCGTTATTAAAAATAAGCGGAGAAGCTTTATCTAACGAACAAGGTTTTGGAATTTGCAAAGAAAAAGTTGATAAGGTGGTTGAACAAATTGTAAACGTAAAAGCTCTTGGTATCGATATCGGAATAGTAGTAGGCGGCGGTAACTTTTGGAGAGGTCGCCAAGGTACGGAAATGGATAGAACTACCGCGGACCATATGGGTATGCTCGCAACTATCATCAATGCGCTTGCTTTACGTGACGCTTTAGAGCAAAAAGGTATAGTTACCCGTGTTCAAACCGCACTTACGATAGAAAGAATAGCCGAACCTTATATTTTAGGCAAAGCATTGCGCCATTTTGAAAAGGGCAGAGTTGTTGTTTTTGCTTGCGGTACCGGAAATCCTTATTTTTCAACAGACACAGGCGCGGCATTAAGAGCTGCTGAAATTCATGCAGACGTTTTACTATGTGCGAAAAATGTTGATGGAATATATGATAGCGACCCTAAGAAAAATCCTTTAGCAAAAAAATATGATAAAATTGCTTATTTAGATTTTATAAAACATGGACTTACAGCAATGGATACTACCGCAGTTAGCTTATGTATGGAAAACAATATACCGATTATTGCATTTGGTTTAAATGAGCCTAATAGCATTATACGCGCTGTGAATGGTGAGAATATAGGCACGAAAATTTGTTAAGGTAAACTTTTTTGCTAAAATTAGCATATAAAACCTACCCAAATATTAAAAATTTACTTGTCTAGTTATAAATAATAATGATTAACTGTTATTGGAATTTCCGTGGCAGTTATTTATTTATGGAAAACAATAAATCAAATTCATATTTTGCATTTTATAACGTATATTATTATACTACTTAAATAAGTTAGCATATAAAACATTTTTTTGATTATCCTTGAAATATACTTTAGTATATGAT
>DATFIH010000173.1:0-4549 GCA_035270205.1 Clostridia bacterium
GTTATATAGTATTTGCAATATAATAAAAGCATAAATTTTGAGGATATATGACGTTTGTAAAACTAGGAAGCGAATATATAAAAGAAGGCTATACCCAAATAGATAATATGTTTCTGCTAGGATATTTGCCGTCTTGCGATGCAATCGATGTCAAGATATATCTTTTTGGACTAACTTTAGCAAACATTGGCGAACAAAGCGAAAATCATTTAGAAAAAATGGCTCTCAGTCTGCAACTTAGCCAAGAAAGAATAATGGCAGGCTATACCTTTTGGGAGAAAAAAGGACTGGTGTCTATCTCAAAAACCAATCCGCCCAGCATAAAATATCTATCGGTAAAGCGTCCGCTAACGCCTGTGGTAAAATTCAACACGCAAAAGTATGCGCCTTTTGTGGAGGAAGTGGAAAGGCTTTTCCCATCTAAGATACTTAATAACAACGAATATAACGCCTTTATGGAACTTATAGAATCTAGCAAGATGGAGTTAAACGCTATGTTGCTTATTATGCAGTATTGTTCCGACCTTAAAGGTGGGGCTGTGTCAACGCCTTATATCTTAGCTGTTGCAAACTCTTGGATAAATCTAGGTTTGCTTACAGAAAAACAAGTTGATGAGCATATAAAAGAACTGGAAAATTATTCCGGCGACCTTACCCTTATTTTTAAAGCATTAGCTACAAAACGCAGTCCCGATTTGGAAGATAGGCAAATGTTGCTGAGATGGACTAACAAGCTCAACTACAAACTTGACGCAATTTTGGTGGCGGCAAAAGCGCTTAAGAGGCGAGGCGGAATGGAAAAGCTGGATAAATATATGGACGAACTTTTCAGGGCTAAAGCGTTTAGCGCAGTAGAAATTGCAAAATACACCAAAGACAAAGACGACCTTTACCAACTTGCAATAACTATCAACAAAAACTTAGGATTGTATTATGGCGATGTAGATGTAATTATAGAAACTTACATAACCGATTGGCTGAATATGGGCTTTGAACAGTCTGCTCTTATTAAACTTGCAAAGTTTTGTCTTATGCGCGGGGTGAGAACCTATGACGGTATGGAACAGCTTGCAAATGTTTTTTATAAAATGGGCTTACTAACCGAAGACGCTATCGATGGCTATATCACAACGCAAATATCAATAGATGATAAAATCAGGGCAATTTTTACCGAATGCAATTACTTTGGTGTAATTACAGGTAAAGACAGGGTAAATTACAAAACTTGGAAGGAATGGGGTATGGGCGAGGACGTAATTGTTTACGTTGCATCACAATACAAAAACAATCCCTTCCCAATGCAAAGCATCAACCGTACTTTGAGCACGTTGCAGGCAAAAGGCATAAAGACGGTGGCGGCAGCTCAACAAGAATTGTCATCGCCCAAGTCAAATAAAGTAGAAAAAGATAGTTTCAATCAAAGACAATATACTGATGAACAACTAAGAAGTGTGCTTGTTGATTTTGAGGAGTGGGATAAATGAACTCAATAACTAAAGCGAGAAAAAATATCGAATACAGACGAGAAAAAGCTATCCGTAAAGCCGAGCAAGCAAGAAACGAATTGTTGAAAAATGAAAATTTTAGCAGGCTGGAAAATATGCTTGGGGGTCTTAATTTTGAGCGGGCCAAAAGAGAAGTTTATGGCGTAGATTTTGGTGATATCGATATAGAGATTGCAAAATTAAATAAAGAAAAGGATACCTTAATGCTTGCTTTGGGATATCAAACACATGACATAGAGCCTAATTACTATTGTAAAGCTTGTAATGACACAGGAATTATAAAAGACAAAGAGTGCGTATGCTTGACAAACGAGCGAAAACGACTAGAGCTATTGGAAAATCCAGAGATAGCAGATACGCCTACAATTTTAGAAAAAATTGATTTTTCTATTTACGGTCAGCAAAGCAATATGTTCAAAAGTTGCGCTAAGTATTTAAAGCATAATGTTGTAGACAAAGATGGGAGCATATCGCTATTTACCCTTTTGGGCGCAACTGGGGTAGGAAAAACCTTTATTGCAAAAGTTTCATTAAGGAATTGTTTGGAAAACGGCGATGATGTTTTCTTTATTAATGCAATCAAGTTAAATAAGCTATTTTTAGAGTATCACTTAGCATCGCTTGAGAAAAAACGAGGCATATTGGCAAGGCTCAACAATAGCGACGTAGTGGTAATAGATGATTTGGGGGTGGAACCTATTCTTAACAACGTTACGATTCCTTATTTTTATGAGTTGATAATAGAAAGATTGGGTAAAAAAACCGTCATCACAACTAATTTATCCCAAAGAGATTTGGAAAATCGTTATGGACAGCGTATTTTTTCACGGCTTATGGATAAGAAAAATGCAGCTGTTATCAATTTGGTAGGCAGGGATCTTAGGATATAAAAAGTCTAATCGAGCAAGTATTTATTATTTTTATTAATATGCATATACAATACGTTATAGTTTTCATCATAGCATAAATCTACCGTATTAACGTTACCGATCAAACCTATAAAAGTCTGGGCGTTTTTATAGGTTATGGTAATAGTTTGCAATCCTTCATTGTGCGTTACAAATACCGAAGACATTAAATTTTCTGTATCTATAATACCACTAACTTTAAAGTTGGTATTGTTGTTAGGGGAAGATTTAAAAGTAGAAGAAGGATTAGCAATGGCTAATTGCTTAAGCAAAAAGTTGGCGTATTGGGTCGTTGGGGAAGGAATTACTTTAGGCGTTTTTTCCCACAGTTTTGCCGCTGAAGAATAAGAGGTTATAGCTGTATATACGCGAGGAGTTTGGCCTTCAAAATAAGTGGAAGAAAATACAGTTTTAGTTATTTTCCCGTCATCAAAGAAAACGCTTAAGGTACCGCCGTTAAGGTCAATTGATGTATTAAAGCTGTAAGTTGCGCCTTTACCTACAAACTGCGCAATAACTATACCGTTTTTCTTTTTAATCGAAGAAAAGTTGCCTTTTTCGAAAGTAAAGTTTAATAAGGTCGCGCCCATTAAATCGACAAGGGAAGGGAAGGACATATAATCAACTATACTTATACCGTCGTCGTTACCGACAAAGCGAATTTTTCCAAAATAGTAATAGGTGCTGTCATTAATTGTAATTTTTGCTTGATTAAAATTGCGGTCAATTATACCGTCAACTGTATCGATAATCTCACCGTCAATTGATATGGTTGAGTTTACCTTCAAAAAAGCGGTGTCCAAAAGCTCGATAGTACCTTCAGTTATCATTATTTCGGGGTTGGACTCAGGGCTGATTGTATCATTGCAAGAAATGAGCATAACGCTCATAACGACAATCATAATTAAAACAAAAATAGTATTTCTCCGCATACAGCTCCATAAAAATGTTATATATAAAGTAGTATATCACAGTAAAGTTATACTAGCAAAGCCCAAAATACAAATAATGGATGCAAATTTACTAAAAATGTGTTAATATATTGTATACATATTGACATTTTTTAAAAATGTGATATGATAGCTAAAATAACATCGATATAATCCTAAGAGGAGGGAAGAATGATTGCAGGAATAAAGTTTACATCAATAGAGCTTGATTATTTTGGCGACAATCTGCTAGATTGGCTAATACGAATATTGATAGCTGCGGCATGCGGTTTTGCAATTGGTTTTGAAAGAAAAACTCGCTCAAAGGAAGCAGGAATAAGAACACATACGATAGTAGCATTATCCTCGGCGTTGATGATGATCATCTCCAAGTACGGGTTTTTAGACCTTGCAGAATGGGGCGTAGGTAAAAGTTATGATGGTGCAAGAATGGCGGCGCAAGTAGTAACAGGCGTAGGCTTTTTGGGCGCAGGAATGATATTTTACCGTCGTGACCAATTACACGGGCTAACAACTGCTGCCGGTATTTGGGCAACAGCAGGTATAGGAATGGCAGCAGGCGCAGGAATGCCAATAATTGCAGGCGTTGTAACGACAATGATGGTGATAATGCAAGTTATACTACATCGACCTATGAGAATTACTAGAGGCAGAGTCGTTACTATATTAAAAATGACGGTAATACTAGAAAATTCCGAAACTGTAGACAGGATAAAGTATGTCTTTAACGCTGATAAGTTTTTAAAATTTAAAACAACCAATAGCGGAGATGGGTTGAACGCAGAGATAGAGCTTATCACACATAAAGATTTTTCCGACAATGAAATATTTGAGATTGCAAAAGCAGAATCCTTTATAAAGACATTGGAAAAAACCGACGAAATTTAGAAATAATTAACTTAGAATAAAAAAGATACGTATTATATGCGTATCTTTTTTTATTTGTCTCTTTAGGTGCGAAAAGGTGTCCTTGCGAAACAGCGCCACTTATTAGTTTAATGTTATTCTTCAGGAATGACCACAGGGTCTACGCTGCAACCTGAAAAAGCGAGGACCGCTTCAAAGGTCTCTTGGGAAACAGTAGCAGAGTAGTTGCAGCTTACCGTTCTCTTCAACACGGGAGAGCCGTTTGCCTGCGCAGCATAGACGACTATGTTGCCCCAAGTTTTTACGTTCATCACCGTGG
>DATFIH010000174.1:0-3679 GCA_035270205.1 Clostridia bacterium
GCTAAATACTTTATAATTTCTCCCGCTAAAATAGGTAAATCTAAAATATCTTCATTTATAGAACCAATCATAGCAAGAAAAGTTGCTTTTTTTTGGTCGGAAAAATCAGGATATAGCGTACCAGGTGTATCAACAAGGTCTATATAAGGGTCTATGCTCACCCATTGCATACTTCTTGTTACTCCTGGTCTATCGCCTGTTATCGTTTTCTTTTTTGCAATAAGACTATTAATCAATGTGGACTTACCGCAATTCGGAACGCCTATTACCATGGCCCTGATAGTTTTTTTAACGCCTCGCAATTTATATCTGTCGATTTTCTCTTTATTTAATGCTCTAAGCGCATTTATAAAGACTGCGGAATTCGTATTCTTGGTAGAATTTGACGTTATGCAGTCGCTTTTATCATTTATAAAATAACTTTTCCACTTTGCAAGTTCTTCTTTAGGTACTAAATCAGCTTTATTCAGAACGTATAAACGAGGTTTCACACCAATAATTTCGTCAAAAGAAGGATTAATGCAAGAAAGCGGCGCGCGCGCGTCTAAAACGTATATGACGCTGTCTACAACTGCCATATCTGCTTTCATCGCTCTTATTGCTTTGGTCATATGACCAGGGAACCAGTGTATAAACATTTTTATTTCTCCAATAAATCGGGACGCTTAACATGCGTTATTTCCCAGCTTTTTTGTCTTCTCCACTTCTCTATTTCGGCGTGATTACCAGACAATAATACGTCAGGCACACTTTTACCTTCAAATGTTTGGGGACGTGTATAATGAGGATACTCAAGCATACTTGTAGCAAAGCTTTCTTCGCTCGTTGAGTCACTGCTACCAAGCACGTCGGGTATATATCTTGCAACGGCATTTATTATAACTTGGCTTGCCAAGTCGCCGCTTGTAATTACATAATCGCCAATAGAAAGTTCCATATCAACGTCAAGTTCTATTACTCTTTGGTCAATCCCCTCATAACTGCCATTTATCAGCATAATATTTTCTTCTTTTGCCAGTCTTTCAACCAAGCCTTGATTTAATCTTTCCCCTTTTGGGCTAAGATAAATACGTAAATACTTATGCTCAGCGTCATTATTTATAATAGCGTTGTGAAGCGGTTGCGGAGTCATCACCATGCCCGCACCTCCCCCGTAAGGGTAGTCATCACATTTTTTATGTTTATCAGTAGAATAATCTCTAATATTGATAACATCTACCTCAAATGCGCCTTTTTCTAATGCTTTTCCAATGATACTTACATTCAACGACGAATAAAGCTCTGGAAAAAGCGTTAGCACCTTAATCTTCATAAACAGCTACCTTTTCAAATTCATCTTTATCAAGATAAATAATATGCGCTTCTGTATCCATTTTTTCTATTACATTATTAACAAATGGAAACATTATACTTCCATTACTTGTATTTATAACATAAATATCGGCACTTCCGTATTGTAAAATTTCGGCAAGTATACCAATTTCTTTTTTTTCTAGCATAATTTGTGAGCCTATAAGGTCATCTATATAATAGACACCTTCTTGAAGAACGGGCATTTTTTCACGTTCGCAAAAAATATCTGCCCCACGGAACTGTTCCGCTTGCTCTAAAGTTTCCACACCTTCCAACTTTAGCAGTAGAAATGCTCCTGATTGTCGCACTTTCTCCACCTTATAAGTAGTATCTTTTACAATTACTTCTTTAAGCTTATTAAAGGAAACAGGGGTGTCCATTAAACAATTTATTTTAATGTCGCCCCTGATTCCGTGCGCTTTTATTCCTTTTGCGACTAAAAGCATAAGATTTACCTCTCCTCAACGTATACCGAATAGGTTTGGTCCATCTTTTGGCTTGCGGATCTAACGATAGTACGAATAGCTCTCGCTGTTTTACCCGAATGTCCTATCACTTGCGCCACAAAATCTTTGTCTACCATAACTTTGATATCTACGGTGTCGCCATCTTCAATTATGACTATCTCGTAATTCTCAGCAGGGACAAATTGTTTTACAATAAAGTCTACTAATTCAAACATTATATCACCTTTTACTTTTCTATGATGCCTTGTTTAACAAATAAGCTGCGAACGGTTTCAGTTGGTTGAGCGCCAACAGCAAGCCATTTTTTTGCTATTTCAGCATCAATTTTTAGGTCTACCGGTTCCGAAACGGGATTGTAGTACCCTATTTGCTCAATGTATTGTCCATCTCTTGCTTTGCGCGAATCAGTCGCAACGATGCGATAAAAAGGTGCTTTCTTTGCGCCCATTCTCGTTAATCTTAGTTTTACTGCCATTTTTATCCTCCAAAAAAAATATATATAATTACTTTAGTTTTTTTTATAAACCGAAAGGTAATTTCCTTTTTCCCGAACTAAACATTTTCATCATATCCTTAGTTTGGTTAAATTGATTGAGTAGCTTGTTGACCTCTTGTACGTTCGTGCCACTTCCTTTTGCTATCCTTCTCCGTCTTGACCCATTCAAAATTTCAGGGTTGGCTCTCTCTTTTTTAGTCATTGACAAAATAATAGATTTTGTTTTGTCCATCTGTTTTTCATCAACGTTGAGGTCGGCTCCCTTTAACTTTCCCGAAAGTCCTGGGATCATTCCTATCATTTCGGAAAGATTACCCATCTTTTTCATACTATTCATCTGTTGCATATAGTCTTCCAAATCAAAACTACGATCTTTTACTTTCTTAGCAAGACGTTTTGCATCTTCTTCACTGATTGCATTCTGCGCTTTTTCTATCAAGGTGAGCACATCACCCATTCCCAAAATACGTGACGCCATACGATCCGGATAGAATGGTTCTAATTCCGTCATTTTCTCGCCTACACCGCAAAACTTAATAGGTTTGTTAAGCATAGCTTTTATGCTTAGCGCCGCTCCGCCTCTTGTATCGCCATCGAGTTTAGTTAGTATAACGCCGGTGATTTCCAGTTTGGAATTAAAGGTGGACGCAACATTAACACTTTCTTGACCTAGCATTGCATCAACGACTAAAAGAATTTCGGTAGGTTTTACCTTAGCTTTTATATCCGCAAGCTCTTTCATCAATACTTCGTCTATTTGTAGTCGTCCTGCCGTATCTATAATTACTGTATCAATTGCATTTTTTACAGCATAGCTTATAGCTTCTTGAGCTATTTTAACAGGATTGGTTTGTCCCATTTCAAATACAGGAACTTCTGCTTTTGCGCCTACAATTTGCAACTGTTTGATTGCTGCCGGTCTATATATATCGCCTGCTGCGAGCAGTACTTTTTTTCCTTGTTTTTTAAGATGAAAAGCAAGCTTGCCACACATTGTTGTTTTGCCTGCGCCTTGAAGCCCACACATCATAATAACCGTCGGAGGCTTGTCGGACACCTCAAGTTTTGCGTGAGTTGTTCCCATCAATTTGACTAATTCGTCATTGACTACTTTTATTACTTGTTGGCTTGCATCTAATCCTTTTAATATATCTTCGCCTAATGCTCTTTGGCTAACTGCGTTAATAAATGCTTTTGCAACTGAAAAATTGACGTCAGCTTCAAGTAAGGCTATCCTTACTTCTCGCATTGCATTCTTAACTTCAAGCTCAGTTAACGCACCTTTATTTTTTAATTTTGAAAAAGCATGTGAAATTTTTTCACTTAAACTTCCGAATAAAGCTGCCATTATATCTCCTTAATC
>DATFIH010000175.1:0-4695 GCA_035270205.1 Clostridia bacterium
TAGAGATGTATTTTTGATATTGTATCAGGTGCAATATATCGGGGTAGGTAACACGCATTGGTGTTTAAAAATTTTATGTTGGTTAAATTTTCCTTTTTGGCTCTTTCGCATGCTGTTATTATTATATTAGATGTAATCTCCACTCCTAAATAGTTTATTTCAGGATGTAATGATGCCGTTTCGCATAAAAATTGCCCTTTACCGCAACCAATTTCCAGTTCTATCGGATTGTTGTTTTTAAACAAGCTCTCATAATCGATATATGCTACATCTTTAATTGCTTCGTTGACGTTGAGTATCTTACACTCTGTCGGTATTATATAATCGCTACAAGCCAATATTCTTTTCTCTAAATTGCTTTTTTTTCTCATTCGCATAAAAATCATTCTACCTTTGTTTAATCGCTATAATATTACCCTAATTTTTGCAAAAAATCAATGCTATATGTATGAAAAAAGCACTTCACATTTCGTGCAAAGTGCTTTTTCTCTAAAAAATATAGATTATTATTTAAGCGTCTTGATTCGCTTCGGTTTCTTTTTTCTTTCTCTTTTCTCCTATGGACAGGATCATATTTAAGAAGATACCGAAAATTGCAGCTCCAGCGATGCAAGGAACATCCAATCCAAAGAAAGGAATGTTGCCGCCGAATGCGTAGTTGCCGCCAATACCTATTACCATAATGGATGCTATTACAGCGATATTCTTAGCACTGAATAGATCTACTTTCTTATCTACCATAATTGCTATACCTTGAGCCGCGATAGCGCCGAAGAGATAAATTTCCAAACCGCCAATAACTGCTAAAGGTATACCGTAAATGCCTTGAATAAGGGGTGTAAAGAACGATATTACCATTGCTATAATTCCTGCGAGCATAAGTACTGCAACTGAAAAAACCTTTGTTATAGCCATTGTGCTTATGTTCTCGCCATAGTTGGTTCCAGCAGGTCCGCCAACAAAACCGGAAATCATATCGCATACGCCATCACCGATAAGGTTAATCCATAGCTTGCTTATCATGTTATATTTCATCTTTTTGCCTTTCTTTTCAGCTACATCTTTAACGTAAATGTCAAGTTGATACATATGCGCTGTAGACTCAGGAATTGTTGCAATAGCTATAGGCATAATTGCAACCACCGCCGCCCATGATGCTTTAGGCAAGGTAAATGCAGGAACTGCTAAAATACCATCTGCCGTATGAGCAGGTGACGCTGAAAGTAAAAGTGATTTATCTATCGTACGGAATAGATTATACTCTTCTCCGCCTATTCCAAAAATAATTGCCGCAACCAAACATCCAACAACTGCTCCCATAAGTAGTGGCAATTGTCCCAAAATTCCTTTCAAGTACCTTGAGAAAAGTACCGTTGAAAACAGTGTAGAAAGTGATACTACCCATACTGACCAGCCTACATTTTGAGCCATTGTAGCAGCAGGCGCAGCATCCGAAAGTGCATTGCCGGCTAGCGTCAGACCAATAATCATAGCAATAGATCCTGTAATAGAAGGTGGTAGTATTTTCTCTACTGCGTCTGTTCCGAAAAACTTTACTAATAAGCCTGCCGCAATAGATACAAAACCTGACATTATAATACCAAACTGAGCATAAGATATTGCTTCTCCTGGCAATACGCTTACTTGACCCAATTTCCACATTTGCAATTGCAAAAGCGCTTCGGGGCTTAATTGGCTAATTATAGCTTCTGTAGACATTAGTCCTGCTACTGCTGTAAGATAAGCAAAGCTTGACCCGTAGTAAAGAGGCACCTTTTTACCCGTAATAAAGATAAAACAAATTGTTGCAAGTCCACTTGCAAAAATAGTAGTGGATACTTGGAATCCTGTAATAAGCGCAACTAATACAGTCGCGGGGAACATTACTATTATCTGTTGTACAGCATATAGAAACAATTTCCATACAGGTGGGCGTTCTTCGGGAAGATATCCCGATTCGTGGTCGTTTTTGAACTCTTTTTTGAACCAATTCTTAACTGATTCTGCATTGAATTTTTTTTGCTGAGTCATTTTTTTCTTCTCCTTTAATTAATATTATTTTCTTATTTGTATTCATATAAAGAAACTTTATTTTCGCCATCGGTCTCTGTAAGACTAACGGCAACAATTTCATCATAAGCGGTAGGTATATTTTTACCAACAAAAGTAGGTTTTATCGGCAGTTCGCTATGCCCTCTGTCGATAAGCACTGCAAGGTAAATCCTGTCCGGTCTGCCTAGACTCATCACGGCATCCAGCGCAGCCCTAACTGTACGGCTGGTAAATATTACGTCGTCTACTAATACCACTTTCATTTTATCTAAGGAAAACAAAATTTCCGAGCTGTTAAGTATCGGATCTTCACTAATCTTGGTCAAATCATCCCTATATGAGGTAATATCTAAAGCTCCCACTGGGATTTCTACATTTTCGATTGTCTTGATTATCGCTGCAATTCGTTTTGCAATCGGTACGCCTCTTGTTTTAATTCCAATAAGGCAAAGGTTTTTTGTGCCGTGATTTTTTTCTATAATTTGATGAGAAATGCGAATTAATGCACGATTTATATCGTCACTTGTCATTATATCCGCTTTAAGTTTGCCTTTTTCCATAAAAACACCCTGTCTGCTATGCATACAGGGTTAGACCTTATAAAACGTAATTTTGTCGATCGTATACCTTGTTGGCATCACAGTACCAAATTAAAGATTTAATCTTTGATTAGTATAACACCACTACAGTATAAAGTAAAGAGTTAATTGTTTATATTTGTTTTATAGTTTTATTAGCTTGTTCTATGTCTTCTACCTGCCCAAACCTCGATATAGGTAGCTTGCAAAAAATGTTGAGTGACTCTTTAACGATCTTCCATTGAGATGTATTCTCTTTTGGGTTGCACTCCTTTGTACGCCGGTCGTATGATTTTGCCCGAGTTCACAAGCTCTTCTAAGCGGTGAGCGCTCCAACCTGATATTCTTGCTATCGCAAAAATTGGTGTAAATAGCTCTTCCGGCAAACCTAGCATTTGATAAACAAAACCACTGTAAAAATCAACGTTGGCACTAACTCCTTTATAAATTTTCCGTTGGTTTGTTATGAGCTCGATTGCAATATCTTCAACGTTGCGATAAAGGTTGAACTCTTTGTTAAGTCCCTTTTCCGCAGACAGCTTTTCTACTGAAGATTTGAAAATTTCTGCTCTGGGGTCGGATAGAGAATATATTGCGTGACCTATTCCGTATATAAGACCAGTGTTGTCAAAAGCGTTCTTTTTAAGTATTTTGTCCAGATATGCGGCAATCTCATCCTTATCGTTCCAATCCTTTACGTTGGACTTGATTTCTTTGAACATTTGAGTAACCTTAATATTGGCTCCGCCATGTTTAAACCCCTTTAATGAGCCGAGTGCTGCAGCTATAGCAGAGTACGTGTCGGTTCCTGACGACGTTACCACTCTTGTGGTAAACGTGGAATTGTTGCCGCCGCCGTGTTCTGCGTGCAAAACAAGAGCCATATCCAGTACCTTTGCTTCTAAATTTGTATATTTGCTGTTTAACCTTAACATATACAAAATGTTTTCCGCTGTAGAAAGGTCCGCTTTAGGTTCGTGTATGAAAAAGCTATGTTTTTCCCTTATATAATAATCGTACGCAAGGTACCCATAAACGGCAAGTAGCGGAAATACGGAAATCAGTTGTAAACATTGTCTTAAAACGTTGGGTATACTGATATCGTTGGCTTTCTTGTCATACGAATATAGCATCAAAACACTTCTTGCAAGTGAATTCATCATATCGTTGCTTGGCGATTTCATAATTACGTCTCTCACAAAAGTGTTGGGCAAGGTGCGATAATTTGATAATATCTTTTCAAAATCTACCAATTCGTCTCTGTTTGGTAATTTGCCAAAAAGTAAAAGATATGTTGATTCCTCAAAGCCAAACCTATTGTTATTTTGAAAATCTTGCACCAAATCTTCAATATCGTAGCCACGATAAAAAAGTTTGCCGTGACAAGGCACGTCCTCTCCATCAACGTTTTTCTTGGCATATATTTCCGAGATTTTGGTAAGACCTGTTAGTACGCCTTTACCTTTTAAATCTCGCAGACCTCTATTTACTTTATTTTCTATAAACAATTCCGACGGTATTTGCTCGTTAATAAGATAATTGTTAGCAAGTTCTAAAATCTCTTCGGTTATTCGTGAACTGTTTCTTTTCATATACATCCTCCTTCGGATTTTATTAACCTAAATTAATGCTTTTAGTTGTAAAAAGTATTTCCTTTATTTCTCGTATGTTAGTTATGCAATTTGGAAATCTAATAAATTACGCTGTGTGCAACGGTTGGTTTTAAATAATGTAAAAGCACAAAAATATTAACGCTAATCCGCTGTTTTCATTTATTAATGTGGTAATTATACTATAAAATAAAATTAATGTCAAACCGTTTTGTTATAGGTTTTTTAGCGTATAATGCTTGTTTACTTTTTTTCTAAGATAGCTTACAATAAGTATTATTCTAATAAAATAAGGAACTTTGTTATGCGTAAAACCATTACACTAACTATAATAATAATATTTTTTGCAGCTTTGATTGTTACTACTTCTTTTGCTGTTTTTTATATGGATTTGGTAAGTAAAATACCCGACATTACACAAAATTTTTCAATTACAGCGCACACCGGTTGTGACA
>DATFIH010000176.1:0-4499 GCA_035270205.1 Clostridia bacterium
AGAATTTGAATGCCGTATTGGATTAGAAACGGCAGAAAGCAAACAAATACTCTCCCCCGAATATCTTCCTTTGCTTTAAGTTTTACTTCTTGTCTAGTCATAATTATTATCTCCCTTTTACCATAATATGGTTTTGCAACAAGTTTATCACATAAAATTTATTATTTCAACAAATTTCTTACTATTTACACATCTCGAATATTCCTTGCCTAGACGTTTTTGTTTATGCTATAATAAATTGACAAAAAATTAATTGAGGAGAAAATTATGTTAGAAATCAACAATGTTACTAGGCGGTACGCACCCAAAAAAGGAGTACCTGTAACTGCCCTAGACAATTTAAGCGTAAAATTTCCAGAAAAAGGGATGGTTTTTTTACTTGGCAAATCAGGCAGTGGTAAATCCACGCTTTTAAACGTTATGGGGGGACTCGACAAATGCGACGAAGGCGAAATAATAATAAAAGGTAAATCGTCTAAGAACTTTACACAAGGTGATTTTGATAGTTACCGTAACACTTATCTAGGATTTATATTCCAAGAGTACAACATATTAAACGAGTTTTCGGTAGGCGCAAATATTGGTCTTGCTCTGCAACTTCAAGGAAAGAAAGTAACCGAAAAAACGATTAACGAAATTTTAGAGGAAGTCGACCTTGCCGGTTACGGACAAAGACAACCAAATGAGCTATCGGGTGGACAAAAACAAAGAGTAGCAATAGCAAGAGCTTTGGTAAAAAACCCCGAAATCATACTTGCCGACGAACCTACAGGCGCGCTGGACAGCAATACAGGACTTCAGGTATTTGATACGTTAAAAAAATTATCTACAGAAAAACTTGTTATTGTAGTTACCCACGACCGCGAATTTGCCGAACTTTACGGTGACCGTGTTATCGAATTAAAAGATGGGAAAATAATAAGCGATATCGAAAAGTTTAAAGCAACGGGTGAAAAACGCAATGATTCTGTCAATGTTATTGACAACAAAATTATTCAGATAAAAAAAGGATATAAACTCACAAAAGACGATTTGGACTTTATAAATTCCCATATCGAAAACAATGATACCATTATTTCTATCGACGATAAGGCAAATGACGATTTAAAGAAATTTGCCCGTATCGATACCAATGGTAATCGTGAAGCGTTTAAAGAAACCGACGAAAGCGCCATAATAATTCCCGAGGAAAAAAACTTTAAACTTATAAAAAGCCGTCTTCCATTTAAACATTCTTTTAAGATTGGCGCAAGCAGTTTAAAAAATAAACCTATCAGGCTTGCTTTTACCATATTTTTGTCACTTGTTGCTTTCGCTATGTTCGGCCTTACCGATACTATGGGCTCATACAACAAATATAAGACGGCTCAAACTTCCTTTCAAAATAGTGATATAGATGCTTTTAGCCTTTCCAAAACAAAGAAGGTGTACAACGAACAGTATGATTATACTTCTTCGTATGCATTAAACTCTAATGCTTCTGATATCGAAAACCTAAAAGCAAAAACAGGTGTTGACTTCAAGCCTGTTTATACACCCTATAATGATAGCAACTCCCGTCTCAATTTCCAAAGCTCGTTTTTAGAACCTCTTAACAATGCTGGGATATACACTTCAAGTTTAGGCGGGTTTTATGAGTATAGCCAAAGCGAATTATCAGAATTAGGGTATACTATGAAAGGACGTATGCCTTCTACTTTTACCGAAATTGCTATATCCGAATATACCTTTTCGCACTTTAAAAAGTTTGGTTTTAAAATGGCCGGGGTTGAAAAAAAGGCGGAAGATATCACAAGTGAAGAATCGTTCCTTGCTCTAAATCCAAAAATTGTTTTAAATAGCGTTGAATACACGATAACTGCCATAATTGATACTAAGTTTAACTATGATCATTTTGAGGGTCTTTCCGATCCAAACGGCAATCAAATCATGAACTATATTCTTTACGGTGAATTGCAAGATACTGTAAATTATGGCTATCACGGACTTGTCTTTGTTAAGGAAGGCTTCATACAAAATGAGTTAGCCGAAAACAATGTAGCAATGATAGGTTCACTTTTAACTAACGCTAATTTATACTTTGTATACTCCGAAAGCACACAATACTTTGGCGACGGAATCTCCGTTCACACTAAAAGCATCTATGCTAATAGACTCCATAAATTTTCACAACTAACCGAGCTTAACGCAACGTCTTGGCTTGACGGTGGCAGGAAGACCGTCGCAAAAAACGAATTTATGGTAGATTTTTATACTTATTTGCAAACAGTTGAGAATGAGCTATCGCTTAAACTTCAGGATAATGAAACTTTTTACCAAGAATATAAAGACCTTGCACCCGATTGGTTATATGAATATCAGTATGGTTTTGCTAACGATCAAAGTAACTATGCTATAAATTACTGTTTGTTTAACTATGACCCAGATTTTGACCAATTTTTGACAGATGCAGGCCACGACCTGTCCTCAGGCTTTTATGATAATAACGCTAAAGCGGAGTTGCTTAATAATTATATATCCCAAAATCCTGACAGCAAGGAATATACCAAAAAATCTTATAACGAGCTATTAGCTGAATACAATGCAAAATTGGAAGATTTGGGTGAAAATTCTACCCAAGAAGATTATCGCAAATCTATAATTACCAAGGCTATAAAAAACGGGGAAATTATGAAAAATAAAGATTTGCTTCCCTCAAGTTACGTTCTTCATGCCGATAATTATATGCTTGGTTTTTCTCAGCATGACATAGAAGCTAAATTGGTCGGTGTTTATTGGTTCGATCACGGAGATGATGAAATAAATTACTCCAACGTATTAGTTGATGATGAACTTTATTCCAATATGGACTCAAGCACAATAGGCAACTTTTCTTTCCTTGTTGCACAGATGCCAACAGGTCATAAACTTACTGAAATTATAAAATTTTCTTATGATGGTTTGGAAAACACTATTCAGTATGATATGAGAAATGGGGTTATGTCCACTTTAAATATGGTAAACGAGTTTATAGAAATGCTCGCTCAGATTTTTCTTTACGTAGGTATCGGGTTCGCCGTCTTTGCAGCTTTGATGCTTACCAATTTTATAGCTACAAGCATCGCGTATAAACGTAGAGAAATTGGTATTTTGCGTGCAGTTGGCGCAAGAAGCAGCGACGTGTTTGGCATTTTCTTTAACGAAAGTTTATTGATTGCGCTTATCAACTTTGTCCTTGCTACAGTAGCTTCAGCTGCCGTTGTAATATTTTTAAACAACTTTTTACGCACTGAATATAATATACTTATCACTATATTAAACTTTGGGATAAGACAAGTAGCGCTTATGCTTGGAATTAGCGTTCTAGTTGCATTTGTTGCATCATTCTTACCCGTTTTCAAGGTTGCTAAACAAAAACCTGTTGACGCAATCAAAAAATAATATTTTTTGCTTATTTTGAAAAAGGAGCGGTGTAAAAACTGCTCTTTTTTTTGTGTGACTAACTCACAGATATATTTTTTAATATGCATTATACTAAGATTATAAAAATCAAAGGAGGAATCTTAAATGAAACCTATAAAATTAACAGACCAAAATTTTGAAAAAGAAGTGAAAGAAAGCGACAAAATAGTTCTTGTTGACTTCTATGCAGATTGGTGTGGACCTTGCAAAATGCTCGCGCCTATACTAGATAACATTAGTGAAGAAATGCCACACATAAAAGTAGGCAAGGTAAACGTTGATCAAGAAAATAATCTTGCGCAAGCATTTGCTGTTAGCAGTATTCCTACTCTTATAGTATTTAAAAATGGAAAAATCGACAAAAAAGCTGTCGGCTATCAATCTAAAGAAAGGTTAGTTGATATGCTTAGCTAACTAAATATCGAAGTTAGACGTGAGCGATTGGTAACAGTAACTTTACCCCTGGTAAGCTCCACTAAGCCTTCATTGGCAAATTGATTTAAAAGTCTGGTGATCACTTCTCTTGCTGATCCCAGACTTTTTGCTATTTCCTCATGCGTTGCACAAATAACGTCGGAGTTTGCTTTGACACTTGCTTCATAAAGGTACATAGCAAGCCGCTTGTCCATACTGAAAAAAAGTATCTGTTGCATCGCCCACATCACGTCGGAAAATCTAACCGTTGCTAATCGCAAAGCATAATTTTCCACTTTTATATTGCTTTTAATAATCTGATTAAAAACCGATGCTGAAATTTGTAAGATTTCAACTTTCGTTTCCGCTTCAACATGTACTTCAAAAGAGATAGTTGCAAGCACACAAGATGCAGAAAGTATACACATCTCCCCTTCTTCGAGATAATATAAAGTTATTTCTTTTCCTAATTCGGACAGCATATACACACGTAATTTGCCCTTTCTTACGACTATAACTCCCGTGCAAGGCTCATAAGAATTATGTATTATCTCGCCTTTTTCAAAACTTTTCTCAAAAGTACCCGATTTTAAAATAGTTTTTTCGTCTTGTGTTAAATCTTTAAAAAACTTAATCTCCTTATC
>DATFIH010000177.1:0-5418 GCA_035270205.1 Clostridia bacterium
GTCTTCACCTAGTTTGATTTTTTTTCTTTTTGGGTATCTTCTGATAGTCTTTTTTATCTTAAATTTTTCAGGGCTTACCTTATCTATCAGGAATTTTTTTAGGTTGTCTAAAGATGTTTCTTTCATACTTTCGCTAGTTACAAAATAGTTTATTGCAACACCTGCATAGATATAAATTGACGTTCTTTTTAGGGCGATTTTCTCAATTTTTGCGTATAAATGCTCCTCTGCAAAGATAGGTTCTCCTACCTTATCGAGACTTGTTACAAGCAAGCGGTCATCAAAAAATTCTATCTGATGGTACTCCGTTCCCGTCTTTTCATAATCGTGTTTGTAACCCAAAAAACCAGTCACTAAAAACAATGCAACTGCTATTAAAATCAACAACAAAGTTACTCCGAAAAATATCAATGCAATAAAGATTTCATAAGCTAAAAACAACCACATTGCGATTGCAAAAAGCAATGTAACCAGTATAATTTCACGCAGTCCCAAAAATCTTCTTAAATAATACATACTGCATCTAAAATAATTTTTCTTATCCAATTTTTGGATGACTTTTATGTTTCCCATCAGATTGATTCTTCTCCTCTTAATCTTCTATATGTCCATTTATTTTCATAGAACTCAGTTTCCACTGCAATATCAGATTCTTTATCGTAAATGTAAAGTATGCATGGATGGAATGTAAATTTGAATATTTTTGCAACATTTGCTACTTGGTCAAGAGCCTTTATCTCAAACTTCTTTATCCTTTCATCTTCAATTTCCAATATTGAAGTGTTTTCATACACGGCGCCGGCGGTAACTATACCTAAATGTATATAATCTTTGCCGTCTAGTTCGTAACGAATGTTGTCGTATATATCTTTCTTTACTTCTTTTTCTAGCACATCATTCAACAATTTCTTTATTAATGTATCAAATTCTGGATTATCTTCAAAGATTGGTCTATCCAACATTTTTGCGCTTGTTACGTTTTGCCAATTATAAATATCCAAAAATCCTGTACTGTAGAAGTTGCTTTGTAGTGGCAACGTATCGCCGTTGTCCAGCTTGTTTTGTGTCGCTATACCAATTGCTGTAGCGACGATATTACTCATAACACTATTATGCATATGCAAATTGCTATAATCACATTTATGCTCCAGCAAATCATTGCGGTCGGTAGGCAAGAAGATACCAAAATTGCTTGTATTCCTGATAATGCTACCTGTCAGTCGCACATCACTATTGTGCAGGGCAAGTCCAAAATAGCTGTCACCGAAGATACAATATTCTATATTAATATTGGTAAACCTTTGTGTTTGAAGTTTTTCGCCTATCATAAGCGCACAACCGCTACAACCGTTGGCTTCGTTCATCTTTATAGCATCGTCGCATTTAATTTGAATATTATGAACAGTGACATTGTCGGCAACTACCGTTACTAAAGGCTCTTCAGATGCCAATGCTTTTTCAATAGCATCGAGCGTATTGCCGTTTCCATACAAGCTACCGCTTATTTTAAGTGTTTGATCGGTTTCCTTTAAACTTATATTATTAAGCATACATATTCCGTATCCTGACTGTCCCGCGGCAAACATACTTTCATAATTTGTGCAGTTTACTGCGTTTGTAACAGTCATCGTTCTTCTTGCGGAAACATCCATACTCTTATAGGCAGAATGTTTAGCTTTTACCGTAATGACAAGTTTTTTCTCACCTTCGATGTTTTCTTTGAAAACTATATTGTTTCCGCACACCGATGCTATGCTCTCATCATTAACACTGATTTCAAAATCTTGCCAATCAGCATTTTGCGGATACAAAACACCAAGCTCCAGCACATAGGGCGTAAAATTGCCGTTTTCATAAGCCATATTGCCATAAACACAAGTGTCAGCGATGCCTTTTTTGTCCTGGCTGTCCACAGTGTTTAATCTTATATATTTTATTTCCTGTATAACCTCCATATTGATTGTTGTAGCCTTATCCAAAGCATTAGCTACAAATTGCACCTCGCCTCTTCCAATCGGCGTTATTTTCCCGTCTGTAGCAATTGTGGCAACCAATTCATTGTTGGTAACATATGTTACAGAAATTGTATTCGTATTAAATACGTCACTATAAACTGCATTTAGATACAAAGGCATTCCATTTAATTTAATTAGTTTTTGTAACATAATTTCCTTATGCTCAAATTCTATATCACCATTGTCACATTTTGTTACAGTAACAGGTTTTCCGCCTATGTTTAGTATTGCGACATCGTCGGTAAATTCAAAATTGTCGCCGGTAATAACTCCGCCACTGGTAACTGAAACTGCGCCTGACGCATCTATTTCGGACAGACTAAAGTTACGTGAAGAAGAAAATGCTGTACCAAATTTTGTAACACCTTCTGTCACAGTAAAAGTTTTTGTAGCCGAAATTTTGTCTGTTACAAAAACCGTAACATTGGCTTCGCCCTGATTAATTCCTGTAATAATACCGTTTTTGTCAACCTTTAAGATGTTGGAATCGCTACTTTCCCAAGTTAAGTTATCAACTTGTCCATCAATTGGATTAAAGGTCGGCGCTATCGCAAAGCTCTCCCCTCTGGGTATCTCGTAGCTGTCACAAATTATGGTTACGCTTTCCACCTTACCGCTTTCAATAACTACGTTACAACGGTCGGTTTTGTATCCTTCTTCGGTTGTTACAAGAACATCGAATGCGCAATAAGTTCCGAACTTCACCAAACCTGTTTGGTCAATGGTTACGGAATTTTCTACATCGTCGCCAAAACATTCATAATTTTCTATTTCGTAATAAACGTTTTTGTTCCTTGCGCCAGTCGGATAAACTGTCGCTTTAAATTGAAATTCCTGATTAGATAGTGGTAACATCAACATTTCGTCGGCGTTAAGCTCTACCTTTTGCACTGCAATATATACGTTGACACTTATTATACTTGTACTAAGCAGCACCGTTGCCACTATTATAAGAGGCAGCATCAACAACATAGCTATTACTATTTTTTTCATACTTTACCTCCTTATGGTACAATATTGCCGTATTTTTTTTCGGCATTAATAAACAACAACAGAACGCTTATAACCGCCATCAAAAAGCTTACGGCGTTGAGAATGATATAAACCCCGTCTATTCCTGCTCTCCAACTGCCCATAGGGATATATGTAAACAACATCGCAAAGACACCGAACAGCACGCTTATCATAATTCCAAGCACCATGGAAACAGTAACGTTTTTGTTTGCATCGACTAAATCTCCGTCGCTATTTGTGTCAAATGTTGGTGATCTCATATCGCTCAAAATTGCAGCAGCAGTTAGCGCAATTATTATAAAAAATGATATTCCAAATATACCCGCCACATCAGCTATTCCGATATAATTGCCGTATTTCTCGCCTCCAAAAATAAGCCAGGTGGAAAGACACGTTAAAAGGTTGCTACCGCCGGCTACAATAATATAAAGTACCATTTTTACAAGCAATTGAAATCTGTAGCTAACCGGAATAACTTTGGTAAAATAAAAGTTTTCTCCCGTTCTGCTTATTGTAGTGGACGCAAAGCTAACGATTATGGTGTCGAATATAAGGATTACCAAAATTGTAAGTCCCGGTATTATTGCTCCGCCTACCGAGCTATCCCCAACCGCTACCGCTAAGTTATTACAAAAATAAACCATAAACGGCGCAGCTATAGCCATTGCTAGGTATTGGAAACTATAATTAAAGGAACGGAAAATTGTCGTTAGTTCGGTAAATAAAATTGAACTAAATATACTTTTAGGTTTATTTTTTGACTTTTTACAAAAAGCCTCTCTGCCTTTTTCAATGCTTTTTAGTAAAACAGGATAATAGCTGTGCGAGCCTAAATACATGCTAACAAGTCCTAGCACCGCTGTTATTAAAAATATCATTAACATACTTTGCCAAATCATTTCCCCATAAAGCACGTTGGCAAATAAACTTGCCGGAACCAATCCTTTAGCCACATTTTTTAATATTAAAAGTGTTTGCTCGGAAAACAGGTTGTGGCTTTCTTGCGTTTGATAGTATTCTAAAACGCCTCTTAAAAGCATCATATAAAGTGAAAAACCTATTACTATCATCAATATTACGAAGGTCAGTTTTAACCCAAATTTATTTCTTATAAGGTTGTTTAAGTGCATAACGGGTACCGAAATTAAATTGGCTAGGAAAAACGGTATAAAACTAATTAGCAGTGTCGTAGTTACACTATGTATATAAAAAGCAACACCCATATTGTTAAAAATTCCGTAAAACACATAGAATGGTAAGGTCACTACAATACTTATTATCAAAGTGTTGATATACACAAATACCGATTTTGCCAAAAACAGTTCTATTCCTTCTAGCGGAAAGCGTATAAGCAACTCGTTGTCAGAGTCAAAATATAGCACCTTAACAAGCTGTCCCGTCGCGCTAACAAACTGCACTAGCATACTTATAAACGTTGCCAACGCAAGATATTCGTAGTTCATAGGGATGCTTCCCTTAAGTATCATTTCACATACAAAATATATGCCACATACCATAACCGCGTAAATAATTGCGCTAAATATTAAGTTCAGAGCAAAAAGCCCCCAGGCTTTTTGTGTCGGATCTTTACCAAGATTGAAAATTCCTCTGAACTCCATTTTTAGAGTTATCAAGAAATTATTCATCATTATCCTCCGATGTTGCAACAGCTTCAGCGTCCGAAAGCGTGAAAGTGTTGTTGCGAGTGTCTTCCAACTGCAAAATGGAAAGTATTTTTTCTCTGTCCATTCCCGTTGCGGTATAGAAAGTTTCATCAAGTTTGTCTTGATTTTCTTTGTTGTTTACCAATTCCATAACTTCAATCAGCTTGCCATCATTAATAATAGCTACTCGATGACAAAGTTTTTTGACAAGGTCAAGGTTGTGTGAGGAAAAGAATACCGAATTGCCCTTCGCCGCGTGCGCTTGCATTTGCAATACGATTTCCGCCATCGATTGTGGATCTAATCCCAGCATAGGCTCGTCCAAAACCCAAACTTTAGGTTGATGTATTAAAGCTGCTATAAGGCAGATTTTTTGTTTCATACCATGTGAATAGCTTTTAATTTGTTTGTCAACTGCAAACCCGAGGCTAAATACGTCTAAATAATAGTTTAACATCTCCTCTCTGTTTGCTTGTCCTACTTTATAAATATCAGCAACATAGTTTACGTATTCTCTGCCGGTCAGTTTATCAAGTACTGAGTGGTTGTCGGGAACGTATCCCATATTGAGTTTTGCTTTAATAGGTTCATTTTTTAAATCATAACCACATATTTTTATTGTGCCTTCATCATAAGGAAGTATCCCTGCCAGGCACTTAATTGTAGTTGATTTTCCTGCGCCGTTTTTGCCTAAGAAACCGAATATTTCGCCTTCTCTTACATCT
>DATFIH010000178.1:0-6227 GCA_035270205.1 Clostridia bacterium
ATATCGTAGAAAGCAAGCCTGTTGCAAACATAATTTTCAACAAATTGACTTTTGAGCGTGACAACTCTAAATATCGTTTTATGACACCAAAAAGTGAAAGCGAATCTTTTGCATTCTTATTATATAACGAATGTTATAAGCGCAACAACGCTATTATTAATCTTATAGTTAGAAAAGATAGCGACTTTTTCTCTTTTGACAAAATAAATGAGTTTACCAAGATAAAAATAACGCTTAGAGTAAACAGTCTGCTTGGCGTAGAGGTTAAAGGTATTACAGAATTATACTTTACCAATCCCGAAAGGAAGGATAAAGACGGTGGGAACACTTACAAGATTAATTCTTCAATTTTCTTGCTAGGCGATATGCCAAAGCTTAGTGATTTTACCCAATATAAAAGCGAAAATAAGTAAAAGTTGGCTAATAAGTAAACAAAAAGCGGCAATTTAAAAAATTTGCCGCTTTTTTTAGTTAAATATCAGTTGAACTAGCGACAACAAGTCCTCACCGCCACTTTTTTGTTCCAAACTATACCCTATTTGCCTAAAATGTTCATAAAAGTCTGCCGGATAAGCTAGCTGGTACATACGTCCCGGCACATCACTTACACCGCACCAATACCCTCTTACTGACGCGTTGTTATCTTTTAACAGCACCTGCGCTTTACCGCTGACAACAACCTTTACCATAGAGCCCTTCGGCACTCCATCTTCATAGATAACTCCTATAGCTGCGCTAGTTTGAGGCGGAGCTATACTAACAGCGTTGTCAAATAGCGGCGACACGTAAACGATAGTTCCTTTTACACTAGAACTTCCTGTATCGTTTATAAACATTTCATACAGTCCGCCTTCCGGAGTAAACCAACTATTGCCACCCGATGTCTTGGCTATAAAAAGCTCATAACTTAATAATCCTGTCATAATCAAATCACTATATACGGAACTGCCGCCCTTTGGGCTGGTGTTAACAATAAGTAATCAGCTTCCGTAATTAGCTGATTTACCCACGATGGTATAGTCAGTTGCGAATTCCAGTACCAAAACGAATTTGTACCTGTTATGTACGCATAATCTGCAATAGCACCCGTTGGAAAGGCTGCCGCTAATGCGTTGACATCAGTATATTGTCCTCTATAGGGGCCAAATACACCTTGTGGCAACTGCCTTACCGGAACACGTCCTCCGCTGTCGAGCGTTGCTATACCATTTGCCGCGCCCATTTTTGCTTTTAATAATTCATAACTTACTGCACTAGGCATAACAATCCTCCTTTACGGTAGAACAATCCACAAAATACACGGATTGTTCTTTTTCTCTGTAGATAAATATCTGTAAATTCTTTCCCTTACAGTCCTTACTCTCATAATAAAAGCCCTCTTTTTCGTTAATTTTGTTCTAACTCATAATATGCGAGGATGTAAAAAATGTTACTAAAATAATTTGTTTGTTGTTACACATTTTTAAATTGGCGTATCATATATATTACAAAATAAAAAAACTATAGCATAAGGATATATGTTTATGCTATAATCAAAAAAAAGGGATAATAGGAGAAAATCATATGGGAAAATGTTGTTTAAAGTCTGTAATTTCTATAGCAATTATCGTTGTAATATTAGTTGTTAGTGTAGTTGTAGTGCTAAATATGACACCTACAAAACTAGGTTTAGCTGATAAAGAAGTTTTTTCAGGTAAAACTATTAGGGAATTGGGGCTTGCCGATACGTCTGTTCTTAACATAATAAGGTCCTTAAAAGGTTTTATTAATCCGCCCACAGATGACATAGTAAAAAATGGCTACGATCAAGAGGATGAGCAAAATGCCGAATCGAATTTCGAAAATAGCAACCTTCCACAAGACGGTGATGGCGATATAAATTATGTCAGTGTTGCAACAAGCGAGGTTATCTATGATAACGAATATCTACTGACATATTCAGATACCACCATCGCTTATATATTCCATTCTATAGTTAATGACGTAAGTGAAGACACTTCCGATGATGGTTTGGCTTTTTTGAAACAAATAAAGGGTGATATAGAAGAAGTTACCATTACAAAAGAAGGTGATCAAACCGATCTGCGTATCATAGTTTCAGTAGACTTAACTCCTTTTAAAACACAAATTCAAAATGCCCTTGGCTCTTTAGCTAGCTTCTTTCCTTTGCCAAATACCGCTTATATAGTAAGTTATTCTACAATGTCAGCCGATGAAAACGGCATTATAACAACTACTAGCCAAAGTCTAAAGATAAATGACACCGACAATGCATTATCTCAAGCAATTTTTAGTGTGCTTGCACAAGCAACTGAGAATGCAGGTGTTCAAACCGATGAAGAATTTATCAATAGCAAAGTAGGCGATGCTTTTTCCTTAGTCATAAAAAACTTAGGCAAAGTAGGAACAGCAAGTGTTGACACTAGCGGAATTGTACAAGCAAATACCAAAAATCTAGGAACTGAAGGCATATCCAATCATCAGTTGACATTAATAACAAATACAACTGAGATCGTTGAATAAAAAAGCCCGCGTAAATAGTGAAATAAAAAAAGCCCGTCTAAAAAACGGGCTTTTTTATTATATATATATTTAGTTTTTTATATCTTTCCAATAACCTTTGCAAGCACTGCTTTTTGAGCGTGAAGGCGGTTTTCTGACTCTTCAAAAATTTCGTTTGCGTGTTTTTCAAACACTTCAGCGGTAATTTCTTCACCCTTATGAGCAGGTAAACAATGCAAAACAATAGCATCTTTGTTGGCTATATTCATTATTTCTTCATTTATTTGGAATCCCGAAAAAGCCTTAACTCGTTCTTTTTTTTCACTTTCTTGACCCATACTTGCCCAAACGTCGGTATAAAGAACGTCACTATCTTTTGCCGCATCGTATAGGTTGTCGGTTACGGTGAGCATACCTTGATCATAGCCCCATTTTATAAGAAGCGGATCTGGTCTATATTCGTTAGGACAACAAATAGCAACCTTCATACCTACTTTAATACAACCTACAATCAGCGAATTCGCCATATTGTTGCCATCGCCTATATAGCATAACTTTAAGCCTTTTAAACTGTTCTTTATTTCTCTGATTGTCATTAGATCGGCAAGAACTTGACAAGGATGACAATAATCTGTCAATCCGTTTATTATCGGTACCGTTCCGAAGCTAGCTAAGTTTTCCACGTCGCTTTGCTTGAACGTACGTATCATAATACCGTCTACAAATCTACTAAGTACCCTTGCTGTATCCTCAATAGGCTCGCCTCTCCCTATCTGCGTATCATTATCTGTTAGAAAAATTGCGTTACCGCCAAGTTGATACATACCAACTTCAAAAGACACCCTTGTTCTTGTTGACGCCTTGGCAAATATCATACCCAGCGTTTTACCGCTCAAAATTTTGTGTTCGATGCCATTTTTTTGCTCAAACTTTAATTGGTCGGCTAAATTCAGCAATTCAATTATTTCTTCTTTTGATAAATCCATTAATTTTAACAAATGTTTCACTTTAACACCTCTGATAATATTTTCAATCCCTTATTTAACTCTTCATAGCTTATATTTAGCGCAGGAAGCAAACGCAACTTATCTTTAGCTGTGAGTACGACTAATCCTTTATTAAGGCAAGTGCCAACTATTTCTTTTGCGTTGTCGACCTCTATACCTATCATCAGTCCCATTCCCGTTATGCTCTTTATCTTGGAACAATCTTTTAAAGCGTTTTTTATCATTTCTGACTTGAGCATAACTTCCTTAAGTAAATTACCGTCAATCTGCTCTAAAGTAGCTACTGCTCCTGCGCAAACAACAGGATTTGCTCCAAACGTTGAACCGTGATCACCATATTTTAACACGTTTTGCGTCTTTTCATTGAACATAGTACATCCTATGGGAAGTCCGTTGCCTAGACCTTTAGCGGTAGTTAATATATCGGGCAAAACGCCATACTGCATATAAGCATATAGCGTGCCTGTTCTGCCATTACCGGTCTGTACCTCGTCTACAATTAGCAATATGTCTTTCTCTTTACAAAGTTTTGCAACGTTTTTTACGTATTGTTTATCTAGTGGGATAACTCCGCCCTCGCCCTGAATAAGCTCAAGCATAATAGCGCAAGTTTTATCGCTTACTTTTTTTTCGATATCATCAAAGTTTTGAGCATCCGCATACACAAACCCTTCACAAAAAGGGGCAAAATACTTGTGTGACGAATCTTGACCTGTAGCTGAAAGTGTTGCTATTGTTCTTCCGTGGAAAGATTTTTGCAAAGTAATAATTTCATACTTATCTACAAAACCTTTATCATTTGCGTACTTTCTTGCCGTTTTTATCGCGCACTCGTTTGCTTCCGCTCCCGAATTACAGAAAAATACCTTGGAAAAGTCTGTTCTTTCTATTAGCGTTTTGGCTAAACGTACCGATGGCTCATTATGATATAGATTACTAGTATGGGCAAGAGTTGAAAGCTGCCCAATTACCGCATCTAACCATTTGTGATTGCCCTGCCCCAAGCCTGTTACAGCAATGCCTGATCCAAAATCGATATATTCTTTGCCTTTGTCATCGTATAACGTACTTTGACTGCCTTTCGTAAACACCACTTCTTGACGGGCATAAGTATTTGCTATATATTGTTTATCTAATGCAATTGTATCCATAATCAATAAAACATCGTTCCGATACCTTCATCGGAAAGAATCTCCACAAGTATTGCGTGAGGGGCCGTGCCGTCAATTATAAATACCCGCTTAACGCCACGTCTTATAGCTTCCACACAACAAGCTGTTTTCGGTATCATCCCTTTGGAAATAATTCCTTCTTTTATAAGCTGTGAAGCTTCACTAACATTTATTGTTGTAATCAAACTGTCTGGGTCGTTTTTATCTCTGAGTATTCCTTTTATGTCTGTCATTACAATTAGACTCGCAGCTTTTAATTCTCCCGAAATCCTAGCAGCTACGGTATCTGCATTGATGTTATATAAGTTGCCTTCTTTATCGCAACCAACTGTGCTTACAACAGGGATTATTCCGGCATTTAGCGCCGCCATAATTTGACTTGTATTAATTTTTGTAATCTCTCCAACAAACCCCAGCTCTTCATTTATGGGCTTTGCCTCTATCATATGTCCGTCTATTCCGCACAATCCTATTGCATTTCCGCCTGATATTTGAATAAGATTGACCAAATCCTTATTAACCTTGCCACAAAGCACCATTTGCACTACGTCTATCGTCTCTTTGTCTGTTTTTCTAAGTCCATTTACAAAAGTTGACTCTATATTCATTTTGTTAAGTGTTTCGTTTATCTCCGAGCCACCGCCATGAACTAATACAACCTTTATGCCAATTTGATTAAGTAGCACAATATCTTTTATAACCGATTGCTGATGCTCTTTAGTAATCATTGCGTTGCCGCCATATTTAATAACTACTATTTGATTATAATATTTTTGAATATATGGCAGCGCCTCAACTAAGATTCCTGCTTTTTCCTCATTGCTTATTTTCATAATCTCTCCTTTTTCTAAGTGCGATAATCACCATTTATTTTTACATAATCATATGTAAGGTCACAGCCCCAAGCGCAAGCTTCACCGCTACCGCTATTGCAGTTAATCAAAACTGATATCTCATCTTCTAGTAAAACTTTCTTGGCTATTTCCTCGCTAAAATCAATTCCCGAGCCGTTTTTACAAACGTCTACTGTGCCTTTTGACGATGAGAAACTAACGTCTATCTTATTGATATCAACGTCAGCTTTACTGTATCCTATTGCGCAAAGCACTCTGCCCCAGTTGGCATCAGCGCCAAACATTGCAGCCTTAAACAATGAGCTTGTTATAACGCTTTTTGCAATAATTTTTGCATTTATGTTGTCGATAGCTTCTATTACTTTGCACTCGATAAGCTTAGTTGCGCCCTCGCCATCTTTTGCGATAAGCTTGCATAATTTAGTCGTTACGCAATTAAGAGCCTTTGTAAATGTTAAATAATTTTCATCTTTTTCATTAATTATAATATTGTTTGCCATTCCGTTAGCCATAATAGATAGCATATCATTAGTGGAAGTATCACCATCAACACTTACCATATTAAAAGAATTTTTTACATCTTCAGTAATAGCTTCTTCTAACAAATTTGCGCTTATATTTACATCAGTCGTTAAAAAAACAAGAAGCGTTGCCATGTTGGGATGAATCATACCGCTGCCCTTTGCGATACC
>DATFIH010000179.1:0-5009 GCA_035270205.1 Clostridia bacterium
AATTAACACTAATAAGGTGGTTACAATGAAGAAAAAATTATTAATGCTTTTTACATTTATTATGGTAATGTTGCTTTCTGTTACCATAGTAGCTTGTAATGATTATGTCGAGCCCGAAGATCCGACTGAAGAAACGGAAGCTGTATCTCGTTCTATGATCATTACTAACGGTACTTTCTACGATGCAAGTACTTCGACCCAAGGCGCATATGTCCAAAACACTGTTAAAAATTGGACTGCTACTAAAGGTAGTATAGCAACTACAGCAACTGGCGTTACTATGGGCGCTATTGATATGAGCGACAAAGAAAAGTTTGATGCTAATAGTGATATTCATAGCACCGCAGGTTCTGTTTTTGAGTACCCTGGAGTAGATCCGCAAACTCCTTTAGATACCGATGATTTCGGCAATCCAACTACTGAAAAACAAGATACCAACGCATTACTTTTGTCGTCGGTAGAAACAGCAGGTAGTATCTATTATAAAAACAGCAGTTCCTTTACACTGGAAGCAAACAAATATTATTTATTACAATATTCCGTATGCACCAATATAGAATCCGATGCTGATAACAAAGCAAACAAGGGAGCATGGGTAACAATAGCCGGTAGTATAGCTTACAAAGATAGTATAATTAATACCGACGGCAAGTGGGAAACACATTATTTATATATAGAAAGCAACAAATTTTCTTCAAAAACAATAGACATATATCTCTGGCTCGGTAACGGTCCGGAAATCGTAAACAACGTAACCAATAAATATATAGCAAAAGGTTCAGCTTTATTCGACAACATTATTTGCAAAGAAGTTACCCAAAACAAAGATGGTATAACTGAGTTTAACCATGAGACATTCGCAAGTGCGGCAGCAGCAAACACCCATCCAACGTATGGTTATGAGAGTTGCTATTTTTTAACTGACACAAAATTTGAACAAACAACTGAAGTATCTCCCACTAGCAGTAATGCTAAAAACTTTTTCTATAGTTTTAGAGAGGGAATTTATAGCTCCACAAATGCAAACAACTACACCCTAATAAAAGGCAAAACGGGTCTTTCTTCCGCTGACCAACCTACGGTTAATACACCGCACACAGGAATAGTCGATTTGAGTAAGCTTTATAAAAAGGAAGACGACAAAGAAGCTGTCGACATGTTCCAAGAATTGTTAAAAGCTACTTCATACTCGTCCAGTTGGAGAACAGTATCTTATCAAAATTGGCTAGATAAAGTTATTGGTGACAACGGCAACAGAATTATGTCTGCTCTTGACGAACAAAACGCATTGATGATTGCTCACGGTGATCTTAGCGGAGCAGGCTATAAAAGCAATTCTACTCTAAATATAAAGAGCAATAATTATTATGTAATAAGCGTGTGGGCATATGTTAACGCGCTCAATGCTTTACCTATGGCAAACAAGCCAACATCTCCTAACGAATATTCTGACATACAGAAAGCATATCGCGATGCTATAAGTAACGTTTATAATAATGGCGAAAATTTTGCTGATTATGATATGGACGACTACTTTGTAAAACTTACCGATGATGAGAAAAACAAGATAATAGGTGATGCTGCTATATATAACCCGACCGACGAGAAGACTGCCGAACTTGTGGCGTTTATTGATAGTGAGGATGGTTTATTCAAATATAACAATGAACCCCTAGAAGGATTTAAAGGTTATCAAGAGCAAGTTTATGAATCGTTCAAGTATTATTATCTACATTTAGACTGTTTTGCAACAGAAACGGATGAATCGATCAAAAACTATTTGGAATTCCAAATGCTTACCGAGAAAAATAATTTTCTTAACAATGATTATAATGTTTTAACCGACCTTGAAAAAAGTTGGGAAGATTATAATGAGAAGCTGGAAGAATACTATGCTAAATATAATGCATGGCTCAGCGCAACTAGCGGAACTGAGGTTGATCAAAAACCTTTTGCACACGTTAAACTTACAGGAGCAGGTGATGACATTGTTGAGCAAACAACTCAATTGGGTCAATGGGAACAAATAACCTTTTATATTCAGGGCAATCAATTATCTGATAGAAAACTTAATATTGAGTTTTGGCTAGGTGAAGGCTCATCCACAGATTATACAACGTTAATGATGGGCTCGGTATTTTTCGATAACATTGAAATTGCCGAATATACTCCAGGAAATGAACCTGATCAAGCTTGGCAAATATTAAATCCAATTGAAAGCGCAGACGAACTTGTTTACGGCGGACTTACCAATGATATGGATGAGGAGACCTTTAAAACTGATTTCTGGGGTATGAAATTGGACAGTAATGACGTTGCGGGTACTGACCTTAACGGCGTTAGCTATTCCAGAAACGCTATTCCTGACGGAGAATTTGCAGACCTTACAGCAATAGGTGTTACAAGTTTTGCCGAACTTATTTTGAAAAATTCATTACCGACGGCATCTGTGTTAACTTCTAAAGAGTTTATTAGCATAGCTCCCAATACCGCTTATCGTATAGCAATGCTTGTAAAAACTGCAAACATAGATAAATCGTTAGGTGTAAATTTAGATTTATTGGGTGGCAGTGAATCTGATAACCTTACAACAAGCGTGGCGAGTGCTACTACTATTAATAATTCCGAGTGGAAAGAAATAGTATTCTACGTGCTTGGAGATACAATAAAGACTAATTATGTCACGTTAAAAATACAACTAGGAACGGGCACTAGATTCAATACTGCAAGCTATATTCAAGGCGAAGTACATCTAGCGCTTATAAACGTTTCCGAGATAAAATATTCAGAATTTAGCGTAACGTCAAAAAGTGGTGACACAGTAAAAGAATATACATTTGCAAATACACCTAAAGCTGCTGACAGCGTAACTAACGGCAACTTTAGCGCCATAGATTTAGCTGCAACCGATGAAAAAGAGTTCGATGTAGATGGTAAAATTTCAGGAACTGCAGTCGCAAGCAGTTGGACAAAAGGTACTGTAAAAAACAATATATTTACTACACCTACAATTGTTATGGCTGATGATACTATAACTTGGGAAAAAGTTTATGGGGTAAGCTATACCGGTAACGATGAAGTAGAACCTGAGTACTATGAAATCTGGGTTAGGTATAAAGATGATGACAATAAATATCAACAAAAATATATTTCAAGCGTATTAGCTACAGATACCTTGTCCTTTGATGCAAAAGGCATTTTTAAGGATATAACAGCAAACTATAAGATAAGAGCAGTTGGCAAGAGCAGTCCAGAACTTACTTACTATAATATTGTAAGTGCATTTAGCAATTATTCAGGTGAAGTAATAGGCAGTCAGGATAAAGATAAAGGATTCCTAACAGTTGATGAGTATATCTCAACAAATCCTCTTACAAAACCCGAACTTAAGTATACAGCCGGTACTGTGCTTATTGACAAAGCCGTCGATTTCGCGGCAGAGACAGGAAGCTATGTAAGTCCTTATGATACAATGCTGAAGATATCATCTAATTATGCATTGTCACATACGTTAACTTCATCAAATGCTGCAATGGATGCCAACACCTTCTACAGGGTAAGCGTTTGGGTAAAAACAGTTGATGGCGCAATGGCAAGTGTAACACTTAGTGACGTAAGCGACGTTTTGAGCGCAAAGAGTGTAACAGGGAAATATATAGGCTTTATCGGAATTGATACCAATGAAAAATGGATACAATATTCATTCTTTGTAAAAATGGGTAACCAATCTGGTACTTTAGCTATGCAACTTGGTTTAGGTAATTCTTATGTTGATAAAGTTAGCAAAAAAACAACCAACGTTAAATCTGATGCCACAGTGTATGATACTACCGGACTAAGCACAGGCTCAGCTTGCTTTGATAACATTCAGGTAATGAAAATAAATCAAGATGAATATGATACTGCATCTAAAAAAACTGAGTTTGAAAACGGAGTAGACAGTTTTTATAATTTTGATATTAGCGACATTATTATAGATTATGAAGGTATTGATTATAAAATTTATACTAATCAATATGCTTTGAGAATATTGGAAAGTGTTATTGATAGCTTTGACAGTTTCACAGAAAACACAACAAGTGAGGATAAAGACGGATACAATTTAGGACATACACCCAACAATTATACCTGGGCTAAAGCCGACAGTCAGACATCTACAACCGAAGATAATAGAGTATTTGGTGTTTATTCACAAAGCGATGAACCAAGTAAGTTGGAAATGATTTATAAGAAAAATAACGAAGATGATGATTTAGTTAATGCATTTAGCCAAATAAGCAATTTGCCAAGCGACTTTGACATAACAAGGTTTATCGCTATCGATGGTAGTAACTCTCTTGTAATGAGCAATAAAGAGCTTTTTGGACAGTCTTATACAGTTAGTAATACTACGGATATAAAATCTAAAACATACTACAAAATAACATTCAAGGCAAAAACGCTAATTGCAGCAAAAGCATACGATGCAAACGGTGATGCGATTTTGGACGGTGATGGGAATATCACGTATACCATAGAAAATGCCAATGCCGAATTTAGATTTATGCCAACAACAGATAAAACTAAATATCAAAGTTTATATATAAATTCTAATGGCAAAACGAATAGCATATATGATGCGATAGAGTACACAATGTACGTTTATAACCCGAGCGAGACCTCAGCAACGGCGAACTGGAGCTTTATACTTGGAGCAGATACTGTAGCCGATGATAAAACAGGCAGTGCGCAACCTTTACTGGGAATGATGGTTATAGACCAAGTAGGAATTGTCGAGATAGATAAAGATGCTTATGACCAAACGAAAGGAACTCTTGACTTTGACAATCTTACCGACGAGCAAAAAAGAACAATGGCATCTTCATTCTACGCTTATGCTGAAGATCCAAATGAAGTAGAGGGGCCAGAAGACCCAACGCCAGAAGACCCCGTTGAAGAACCAGAGCCTTCAATTTGGGACAGAGGTGATGCTTGGTTGCTCATTTCGAGTATTGTTATTGCTGTGATAA
>DATFIH010000180.1:0-5007 GCA_035270205.1 Clostridia bacterium
TTTGTGGGAATATGTTCGTGAAACGTAAATTTTGCTATTTCTTTTTCTTTTGGGTTGGAAGTTCCTCATACATGGACTTGAATAGTTTTGTCAGAAAATCCTTATTGTCAACATCATTAACCAACAACATTTCTTTTGCACAAAGTGATTGTACATATTATTAATCACCTAATCATATTTATTTCCTGTTTCTTTATTGATTCTATAATATACTAAGGATAATTCGTTTTTTTCTCCAGTCCCCTTTTATATACAATAGCATATATCGAAAATTATGTAAATAGAGAGCTGTACGCGTTTTGGGACAACCATAATAATTTTATTCTTGTTTTTTAGCCACTATCCGATAAAATCACAATAAGGAGAGTAAATTATGCATTTTGCGCTAGTTAATAATGAGCGAATTGAGGCAAAAAAGGATTGCAATACATATACTCTTTTTGTTCGCAACCTGTTATTCCAAAATGTGATAGTGATTGTATAATAGAATAAAAAACGATTTATTGTGGGAATTAAGAAGGAAGAACAACTTCTCTTCTTTTTATAAGAAAAGCGACCTATAAAAGTCGCTCTCTTGATAATACAGTTTCAATTAAACCTATTGTTCCCTTCCTTCGTCGTCATAACTCGGTGCCACTACGGCCACTACCAATGCATATCAATAATATCGGACATAATACCTGCCCTTATTATTGTTTTTGTGTTATGAATTGGAATTAATGCATACAAGAATTATTTTTTATATCCGCATTTTGGGCAAACGCCTTTTTCGTTAAGAGTGATACCGCATAATGGGCAACGATCTATAAAATTTTTGGGCTCATATTGCTCTGATGCTCCATTAACTCCGCTTGTAAATGTAAGTTTGACTATGTTGAGTTTATCTTTTAGCAGATCATAAACAATTTTAATCATTCCTTCCACAGTCATTGTTTCTTTTGTCACAACAAGTCGACAATCAGGATATGCCGTTGCAAGTTCTGTCCTGAAAGCAGGACCCTTTTGCTTATTGGTTGGCGCACCGTTTTTGATGCCTTGAGCTTCATAGACGCTCAAAATCGCAGGAAGTAACGGATCGTCCTCCCTTAGAATTAGTGCATGGTCAAAATTTTGTAATACTTCCCATGCTGTTTTATGAATCTCATTACAAGGAAAGACCATGTTGACACCCATATTAACAGAATCTTCTACTTCAATAGTCAGAATTCCTGTGTGTCCGTGCAAGTATTGCGCTTCTCCTTTAAATCCGTAAAATCTGTGTGCATACTGCAAATCTAATGTTGTAAAGCTTTTCATTTTTTCGTCCTCCTTTCTTTGATGTTTTGTTTTACAATTGGTTATTATAACCATTTTGTTTCTTAATAAAAGTGTATCATAACTGTATCGCTATTATATTATTGGTTTGTTTGTGGAAAGATATCTGTTTTTTATTAATAAATATCGTGCCATAGTGTACTTTTTATTATAACATATATCTTCATAAACTTCAAGAATTTGTTTGCACCCTAAAAATTGACACCCGATTTAGCACCTTTTCATTTCGATATATAATCAAAGTTATGTGCGTTAAGTAAATCATCTCTTATCCTAAACAAAAAACCACTATATTCGCCCAATCTTTTGTGTTAGCGTTCCTTATTGTCCGCATAGACACACGGCGTCAAGGCAGTCCTCGCCTCTTTGGCGGGTTGCGGTGCGGTAGCGTCCTCACCCTTGCATATCCGCAAGCGGATATGACGGCTCGGAATTACGCCGTGTTTTTATATGCAAAATAGCCCTGTATTATCGCATTTTTGACAGGGTTTTTTCTTTTTCTATTGAATATTCTTACTTTTGGTTGTTCGTCTATCTTGCACTATACCTTACGGGATTTGAACTAATTTGCATATCGGCAAAAAGCTCATGATCCATTTTTAAGTTAAACATTTATGGCCCTCCCAATATGTATTTGTTGTTGAGTTTTTTGATGCAAATGTTACATCATTCGAAATTTTACACCCTTTTCTCCCTAAAAGAGTAATTGCGAAGTATTTTCTCATTTTTGTTTTCTCCTTTCTAAATAATTTATATAGTTATAATGTTATTTGCGAATTTTATTTACCACATAAGAAAGCCGATCAATAATATTCTTTTTTTTTCTTCGTTTTTTTCTACTGAAGAGTTTATTGCGTTGATAATAAACTTTACTTCTTCTATTGAAAAGGGTTTTTGATTTAAATAAAAGCCTTTGCTTGTTTTAACAATAGGATAACCAATTTCCTTTAGAAAACCGATATTTCTGCCAACTGTCTTTCTTTCGCATGAGTAAACAGCATTGATTGTTTTTGCAATTTCTGTTTGCGTTATTGGATGGCTAGCATCGCTTTCATTTTCTAGTTTTAGAGTTTTAGGTCGCAAACTAAAACTCACATTTGTAATATTTTTGTATGATGGCATAAATTTGCATTAGTCAAAGTGCATAAAATGAGCAAAATGCTTCAAAAAGGCACTTTTTTGCTTATTCGCGTGTAAGACAAACCAGAGTTTCGATGTGTGGGCGGACTCCGAAAAAACCCGAATTTTTGTGCTCAAACCTCGTAAAGTCCCGAATTTATATCCACGGGTGTAACAAATCCCTTTCGGGGCTTTGATACACCAATAAGTCCTTTCTTTGCCTTTGAAGTGCCAATAAGTCCTTTTCCCTATATATAATTTTTCTCTCCCATAAATGTATTCGATTGCTTTAATATTGTTTTTAAGATATAATAATTATAATTCAACCACAAAATTGGAGGAAATTATGTCTTATATAAATCCTGACATATACGGTTACGGTCAAGTATTTGCTTTTTCGGCGCTTGATGGCGAATCAAAATACCTAAACGATTTTGCAGGCACGCTCACAGCGAAACCTGTCGGCATACGTTTCGAATTGTCTACTCCGCGTACTATTTTTTGCGATTGTAATATTAATAAAGCGATTACGATAAGCGGCGATATTATAAATATAGAAGCAGACCAAGGCAGTATACTCATAGTATATAAAGACCGTCATTGCGTGGTAGGATATTCTCCGGTTTTACCTACTATTAAAGGCGGCTTTTGCTTGAAGATAAATAGGAACACATACGTTTCTTTTTCGTTAAAAAATATTGTGGTACTTGCCGTAGATGAGTCTCCAAAAGGTTACAAATTTTCTCTGTGCTACGGCGTCTCATTAAAAAATACCCTGAATAAAGCAAAAGCCGCACTTAGTGCCGACGCAGATGCGATAAAGACCGAGCGCAAGACTTATTATGAAAAGCTGCCTCAATTCATAAACGCCCCGGAAGATTTTAATCGCCTTTTATGTAAAGCGGCTTCCGTAATGAAAGCCAACGTATACTCTCCCGAAGGCAATTTCCCTTGCCGATGGACGACTCCGGACCGCGTACCGCACCGCAAACTTTGGCTGTGGGACAGCGTTTTTCACGCGATAGGCTGGTCTTATATTGACCCCCGTCTTGCAGAAGAAGCAATTCTTGCCGTTATGTCGACTCAAACCAAAAACGGTTTTATACCGCATATGGCGTCTTATAATTCCATTTCAAAAATAACCCAACCGCCGATTATTGCGTGGGGAATACTTGAGCTTTATAACCGTTCGAAAAATATTGATTTTGTAAAAACCTGCGCCGTTCGCGTTGCCAACTTTCTAAAATGGATTATGGCATTCCGCGACATTAACAAAAACGGACTGCCGGAATGGCGCGTTACCTCAAACAAAAACTGTCGCTCGGACGAATGCGGTATGGATAATTCGCCGCGTTTTGATAACGCCCAAATTATGGATGCAATAGATTTCTCCTCCTTCTACGCTAACGATAGCAGATGCTTGAGCAAGCTCTTCAAAATTTTGGGAGACAAAACTAACGCTGATTATTGGCAAAATCAATACGTTGAAATATCGGCGAAAATCAACGAGCTTTTATGGAGCGAAAAAGACGGCATCTATTATGACAGACTATTTGACGGCAAGCTTAATACAGTAGCCTCTGTCTCAAGTTTTTTGCCGCTTTTTGCAGGAGTCGCCACTCCCGAGCAGGCAAAAAAGTTACACGAAATAATTACAGACCCTACGCGTTTTTGGACGGAGTTCCCCCTACCTTCTATCGCTATCGACCATCCCGCTTACAATGGCGATATGTGGCGCGGCGGAGTATGGATAAATTATAATTTTATGATTGCGAAAGGGCTGCGTGAATACGGCTACTTCGAAACTGCGGACGAACTTTTAAATAAAACTCTTTCGTCTTTATCGGGCTGGTACAAAAAAACAGGCGGATTAAGCGAATTTTACGACACGCACAACACCGTCGCATCGGCTAATATGCCGCGCAAAGGCGTAACTCAAACTATGCCTGACTGGCGTACTCATATGCATGCGATAATGGACTTTGGCTGGACCTCCGCCCTCACTGTCGCTATACTTTACGATAAATATTCCGATAAAAAATAAAACGGTATAGCTTGCAGCTATCCATAAATCATTTGTTAGCACACTCCGTAAAAGCCTGTGGAACAAAAACATGATACGCGTTCGAAATATAAAAAGTGTGCTCATATCACACTTAATTAAGGCTGATTATATCAAATGGGTGGAAAGTTTTAAAATCTCCTGGGGTTCCAAATATCCAAGGCACAGGGCGGGAAACGACGTTAAGCAATTTTAATACTTTCGATCGTTTGATCAACAATATTAAAATCTTGGGAAGCATCAAAAATGCTATTATCGTTTCTAAAGTTCCGTTCTTCCATATAATACATTATTATAACAATTGTTGATAATAATAGAAAAGGCAATATCACCATTACTATAGCTAAAATTCTATTTAATAATAATTTACGCTTTTCCATATTAACGATTACATCCAATATAAAACCTACATGCTTCACAAAATAATGTCATTTTGAATCAAAATTAATAAATGATATACAATTTGAAACGACAGAATAAACATGGTTGGGATCATTAGATAATGTATAATC
>DATFIH010000181.1:0-2173 GCA_035270205.1 Clostridia bacterium
CAGTAAACTTATTAAAAACAGCAACAGACGAAACACAGATAAAACTATTGAAAGAAAAAATAAAACAATTTTCTTTAGTTTCGCAAAATAAAAGGAGATGAGCGAATATGCCAGAAAAACAAGAGACCCAGAAGCTTGAAATAGAAAAACTTTTAGAAGTATTTAAGGGCAAAAAAATAATTTCTGAAGACGAATTGCTAAATAGAATGGATCGATTTAATCTTGATGCAAGTGAAATCGAAAATGTTTATAAAATATTGGAAAACAACAATATCAAAGTTTTATCTACAGAAGAGCAGGGAAAATTTAATGAACAAATGCAAAAAATGATGTCTGAAGTCAATATTGAGGACTCTGTCAAGATGTATCTTCGAGATATCGGTAAAGTTCCGCTACTTACTGCAAGTGAAGAGTTGGACCTAGCTAAAAGAATGGGCGAAGGTGATGATGAAGCAAAAAAACAACTCATAAACGCCAACTTAAGGCTAGTTGTAAGTATCGCCAAAAGACACGTTGGTAGAGGAATGCAATTTTTAGATCTTATACAAGAAGGCAACTTAGGGCTTATGAAAGCTGTAGATAAGTTTGACTACACTAAAGGTTTTAAGTTTTCAACTTATGCTACGTGGTGGATAAGACAAGCAATAACAAGGTCACTCGCTGACCAAGCTAGAACTATAAGAATACCTGTTCATATGGTGGAAACTATCAATAAGCTAACTAAGATTAGCCGTACCTTATTGCAAAAACTGGGAAGAGAACCCACACAAGCGGAAATTGCCGAGGCTATGGGAATAAGTGAATCAAAAGTTGCAGAAATCAAAAAAATTGCACAAGATCCTGTTTCTTTAGAAACGCCTATAGGCGAAGAAGACGACAGTCATTTGGGAGATTTTATAGAAGATAAAACAACAGCTACTCAAGTTGATATTGCCGAAGGTAGAATGCTCAAAGAAGAAATTGAAGATATACTAGCAACACTTGCTCCAAGAGAAGCGATGGTGCTTATATTGCGTTATGGACTTAGGGATAACCGTCCAAGAACATTAGAGGAAGTAGGCAAGGTTTTCAATGTTACAAGAGAGAGAATAAGACAGATTGAAGCCAAAGCTTTGCGAAGATTAAAACATCCTAATAAGATGAAAAAGCTCAAAGATTTTATGGATAAATAATGCCGAAACTAGATATTAGGCTGCAAGCTATTTTTAACGAGATAAACGACGTTAAAACAATTGTAGACGTCGGTTGTGATCATGGCAAGCTAATTGTGCAAGCAATACTTTTGGGCAAAGCGGAAAAGGGCATTGCAATTGATATAAGTCCATACAGTCTGAAAAAAGCGCAAATATTGGCTAAAGAGTATAACGTAGATGAAAAAATAGATTTTTTTGTGGGTGATGGCTTTGCGCCAATACAAGATAAGGTGAGCATTGCCGTAATTGCAGGAATGGGAGCAAGGGAAATTGTTAAGATAATTTCATCCAAACAAGATATAGCCGAAAAATACATATTTGTGCCACACCAAGATGCGCATATTTTGAGACGATATCTTAAAGAGAAAAATGATTATAAAATTGTAAAAGATTATATCATTTACGAGCAAAAATACTATCCTATTATAGTTGCTCAAAAAGGTATTAATGATTATACCGACGAAGAGATATTTTTAGGCAAAAATTTACCTAAAAGCGATTTCTATGAAAAATGGATAGCTATGCGTTTTAAAAAAATTAAGAATATCATTGATAAAGCTGGAAAAAATGCAATGGATGATGACCTTATTAAGGAATGGGAGGTGCTGAATAATGGTAAAATTATTGGATGTGTATAATGCGATTGATAACTTTGCGCCGTATGACGCACAATTTAGTTATGATAACAGTGGAATAAAAGTAGGCGATAAAGATTTGCCCGTTACGGGTATAATGGTAACTCTAGATACCACAATGAGTGTTATTATGGAAGCTAAAGAAAGAGGATGCAATGTGATCGTTGAACACCATCCAAGTATTTGGAAGCCTTTATATGATATTGATACCTTTTTACCGCTTAACGAATGTCTAGTTACCGCTATCAAACTTGATATTGCGATTATATCGGCTCATACCAACATTGATGTTGCGGAAAATGGGCTTGGCGACTATGTAGCAAAACTTATGGGACTACATTGCGT
>DATFIH010000182.1:0-6074 GCA_035270205.1 Clostridia bacterium
TTGTATTTGCGGTTTATAAAATAAAAACCAATACTTAATATAAAACATATAAAGCTAAGCGTATAGTTGTATGTTTTGTCGTTGAAAGGCATTTTTTTAATTTTATAAAAGCCGCGTACACATAATTCCACAATAAAGGACACTACTGAATAAATTATAATAATAGCAGCCATACAGTGTAAAACACCAAACATAACAAATAAATCATAAGAAAAAATTGGACCTGCATAGTAAGTTACCAAGCTAACAAGTAATGCAACAATCGAAAGCCTTATTCCGCGTAAAAAATTGTTGCGGCTAAAGGCAGTGCAAAGCCCTGATGTTATAAAAAATAAGAAAAGAAAAGCAGGACGCCAAAATACTCTTATGTCGGATGTCATATATCGATTACCCAAAGTATATAAATCCTCTAATATTAGTACGCCACTACTTTGCCAAGCGGGAAAAACAGAGGAAAAATCAAACATACTATGGTCGATTATTACCATAAGTATTGCAAACCCTCTCAAGAAGTCAAGCTCCCATATCCTGTTAGGTTTTAGCTTGAGTTTCATTCCTTATACTCCACACGATCAAGCACAGAACGATGATGCTCTATTCTAAAAAGCTCGAAACGGTCGCTATATTCGTGAACAAGTAGTTCCGGCTCCAACTTGCTAAAATAAACCTTAGGTTTTTCCGCTCTAATAACGGGCGCAAGCAAGTCTTTATTAAAAAAACCATTATTATTTTGGCTATAATTTACGTTGTATGCGAAATTTTCGTTGGAAATAATATCCGTGTCCGCTGTTTCATCATTATCGTCTGGTCTAAAATCTGTAGCAGGCAACAGGTAATCGACTTCCTTTTTTCGATATTTGCGCGTGGAAAAATCATCAATTCCTTGGGGCGCAAGTTTTTCTCCGCGTTTTTTCACAACGTATTCGGCGAATTCTGCCTCTTCCGCCTCAATATTTTTTTCTCGGTGTCTTTCCCAAAGCGGATGCTTATATCCTTCGTAAACTGATTTCGCAGGCCTTAGGACGATATTTCTAATGCTTATTATCAAACAAGAAACAACGCACGCCGCGGCGCCTGATAAATAAAGAGTAGAATAGAGGGAAAAATCGAACGGATTGAAATGGAAGACGTAATAAAGTATCACTCCAAAAATTGCATATATTAATGGTATCCAAAGACCAAAAAGCACAAGTATTTTGGCGAGTATGCGCGAAAGAAATTCTACGACTAAAATCATAGTACGTATTAAAGTGCCTATTAGTAGACCGAAAGCACATCCTTTTGCGCGTTTTACCATTATTTTATAACGTTCACTCCCATATATTTTACTAAAACGTCAGGAACCGTTACCGTTCCGTCTGCGTTTTGATAATTTTCCAGTATAGCAGCAGTCGTTCTGCCAATTGCAAGACCGCTACCGTTAAGGGTATGGACAAGTTGTGTTTTGCCGTTTGCATCGCGGAATTTTATATTGGCGCGTCGCGCTTGAAAATCTATAAAGTTACTGCAAGAAGAAATTTCTACATATCTGTTATAAGACGGCATCCAAACTTCTATATCATAAGTTTTGCACGAAGAAAAGCCTACGTCGCCTGAGCATAGCGAAACAACTCTGTAGGGAAGCTTTAGCAGTTTAAGGATCACCTCTGCCTCTGCGGTTAAACTCTCCAGTTCCTCAAAGCTATTGCTAGGATGGGCAAACTTTACCAATTCAACTTTGTTAAATTGATGTTGACGTATTAGTCCTCTTGTATCTCTTCCTGCGCTACCGGCTTCTCCTCTAAAACAAGCGGTATAAGCGCAATAGCGTATAGGTAGGTCACTTTCTCTTAGTATCTCATCACGATGCAAATTTGTAACGGGTACTTCTGCTGTGGGTACAAGATAGTAGTCGGTATTTTTTATAGCATACATATCTTCTTCAAATTTTGGCAACTGTCCGGTGCCTAGCATGCTGTCTTTGTTTACCATAAACGGAGGAAAAACTTCGGAATAACCGTTTCCTGTATGGGTATCCAGCATAAAATTCATAATAGCGCGTTCTAATCTGGCGCCAAAACCGTGATAAACGGTAAAGCGGGCTCCTGTTATTTTGGCAGCTTGCTGAACATTTAGAATTTGTAAATTTTCCCCAATCTCCCAATGCGCTTTAGGTGTATAATCAAATGCAGTAGGCTCTAAATAGCGTCTTAATTCAACGTTGTCGTTGCTGTCTAAGCCATAAGGCACGCTGTCGTCAATAAGGTTGGGTATGTCGAGCATAAGCTCATTAAGCCTGTGCTCTATTACAACAAGACGATCGTCGAGGGTTTTTATTTCCTCGCCCTTTATTTTCATTTTAACAATAAGGTCGTCACAATTTTGCTTGTTTCTTTTCATAACGGCTATTTGCGCGCTAACCTGATTCTTTTCAGCTTTTAACGTTTCTACGCCTTTTATACTCGCTCTGCGCTCTTTGGCAAGTTCGACAACTTCGTCAAGGTTAATTTTGCTATTTCTTTTTGCAAGTTTTTCTGTTACTAAATCAATGTTGTCACATACAAATCTTAAATCTAACATTTTTACCTCTTATGTTTATATAAGTATTAATTTTATTACATATAATAATACACCTAAAAGCAAAAAAAAGCAATAATATGCTTACTGCTTTTAAGGTACAAGCTATTTGTCACAAGAATTTAATCTTTAGAATAATCCTCTAAAAAGCTGGTTAGTTTGCCGTCTTTCTTCCAGGCAATGCAGGTGTTGAGATTAATGTTTTGTACGCAATTAAATATATTGTCATCGGCGCGGGGGTTATTTTCCAAAAGCGTTTTCACCAGCATTTTCATTTCCTGCCGTTTGCTTTGTCCTATATCGTCTATACTTGCATGAATGCTTTCGGTAAAACGGCAAGCGCATCTGATAAAATTAAGTTCATTGTAGTTTTTCCAATTAATTATATCTTTTTCCTTAACCTTGTAGAGCGGCCGGATAAGTTCCATACCTTCAAAGTTTGAACTGATTAGTTTTGGCATCATACTTTGTATCTGTCCATTATAGAGTATTCCCATAAGGATAGTTTCCACAACATCGTCAAAATGATGCCCTAAAGCTATCTTATTGCAACCCAAACTCTTAGCTTTGGAATAAAGGAAGCCTCTGCGCATTCTTGCACAAAGATAACAAGGATTGTCCTCAACAGTAGTTACAACTTCAAAAATATTGCTGTCAAAATAATTTATTGGGACGTTTAATTTGGCTGCATTTTCCACGATAAGTTCATAATTTTCTTTATTGTAACCGGGATTCATACATATATATTCTAATTCAAATTTTCTATTTCCGTGCTTTTGTAATTCTTCCATACATTTAGCAAGCAACATACTATCTTTACCGCCCGAAATACAAACGGCTATTTTATCACCCTCATTTATAAGCTGGTATTCTTTTATTGCTTTAATAAAAGGCGCCCAGATTGTTTTACGATAAGTAGTGATTATACTTTTCTCTATTTGTTGATATTTTTCCATATGCTCCTTATATTTTACGCTATAATTATACAAGTAAACTACACTTTAAGCAATTACTTGTACATACTTTAATAAGGTTTGATATCTGTTAAACTTTATGATAGAATAAAATTAAATTAGAGGTATTATGAGAAAACTTATTATAGTATTGTTGGCAATCATATTCAGCGTAGCTTGTTTTATGCCGTTAAACCTCTGTTTTGCAAACAGTGCGCTAATGGCTAAAGATAGCACAAATGAATATTTGGAGTTACTTCCACTAAAAGATGAAGATATCTCTGTAGAAAGCGAGGTGCTGACATTTGATTTTACAAAAAGCCAATCATTAGATATTGACTCATATTCTCCTATTTGTCAAACTACTGCTGTTTACGATATGAGGAATATAGCCGATGACAAGACCGTTGGTATGGGATTTCCGCTGACAAGCACAATACAAACATTCAAAAATTATAAAACAGAAATAAAAATTGACGATCAAAACATAGATTTTGATTCATATTTTGCTTTTGTGGAAGCAGCCGATATAGTTAATATGAGTTTTGAAGAGATTCTTGAAGGTATAAATACTCTGGAAAAGATAGATGGCGATGCTCTAGGTTATATGTACAAAATAGACCTAAACGACGTATCCAATGAAGATCTGGTTCAAGTGGAGTTTGATATAAACTATTATGAATCTTTTGTTTTACATAATTTTTCCGGATACGATTGTACAGAAGATGGTCAAGATCAAAGCAGGCAGCACGTAACACTGGAAGAGTGGACAACTTCACCTTACGACATTGAGCTTGGATATGTTTATTTTTACGTGATTGGAGAGGCTATAAGCAATATTAAAATAAAGGAGCTATCTAAAAAACGCACTACAGGTAATGAATATGGAATAGAAGTAGCCGACCAAACAATGGTGAGCATAAATGATTATGTTAATTCTTTGCAAGATGACATGAATAAAGGCGAAGTCGATTTGATATTGTCCAAACTTTTAGAATATTATAAATCAGCGCAAATATTGCAAACAGAGATGGAATTGATCAATGACATTTATTATACCAACTGTCTTATTTTGTTAGGTTATACAGTGGATTTAAAAGGAGGAAATGTTTCCAATCAACTTAGCGTAAGCTATCCAATGGACGGCGGTTTTTCTGCCTATTACGAACCAACCTTATATAAGTATAACTACATAAGCAGTCCTGCAAAAAATTGGGCTTCGTTTGGCAGTTTTACGATAAACATATTGCCCCCTGCTGACAATCAATACGTTATAAACGCCAACCTAGAATATACTAAAATTGAGGGAAAAGGTTACCAATATATAGGCTATGGGGTGCCTTTTTCCAATATTGAGTTTTCATTATGCGCAAGCGAAACACCAAAATATAACAAAAACGCAGGGAGTGTTCTTTCGTCAACGTTCTGGATACGGTTTGCATTCTATGGCACAATCGGCATATGCGTTGTCGGAGTTGCAGTATCTTTGACGATAATAATAATTAAAAAAATTCAAAGAGGAAAAAATGGAAAAAACAATACCAAAGGGGATTAAAATAGGTCATGCCGCAGATGAATTTACTGGTGTTACAGTAATTGTTTGCGAAGAAGGATGTGTAGGCGGCGCAGATATTAGAGGCGGCGCTCCCGGTACTCATGAAACAGATTTATTACGAAATGAAAAAGTTATGCAAAAAATTAACGGAATCGCGCTTTTGGGTGGTTCGGCTTACGGTCTTGGCGCGATAGCGGGCATAATGGAATGTTTGCGTAAAAAAGGCATAGGCTATAAAGTGCAAGGCAAGGTAGTTCCCATAATACCGGGAGCGGTTATATTTGATTTGAACGATAACAAGTATCATTATCCCGATTTTGAAATGGGTTATAGGGCAGTAGAAAATGCAAGCGAAGACAATATTGTTTCGGGTAAAGTTGGCGCTGGAACGGGTGCAACCGTAGGAAAGGTTAGAGGAATAAAAAATGCAATGAGCGGAGGCCTTGGCATCGCAAGTTTAAAGGTGCAAGGTATCACGCTTACCGCAGTAGTTGTAGTCAATGCGCTTGGAGATATTTATAATCATAACAATGAGATAATAGCGGGCGCTTTGGACAACAAAGGCAATTTTCTAAACACTGAAAAAACAATACTTGACGGTGATTTTATACGGTTGGTAATGGGGACTAATACCACCATTGGTTGTATAATAACTGATGCAAAGCTTACAAAAGTTGAGGCAAACAAACTTGCCTCTATTAGCCACAACGGACTTGCAAAAAGCATAAGGCCTGTGCATACCGATTATGATGGAGATACAATTTTTTGCATGGCAACGGGCAAGAAAAAAGCACTTAATTTTATGCTGTTGGAAGTAGGCGCAATAGAAGCAATACAACTAGCAATAGAGGATGCAGTTAAAAGATAAAGCCTCATAAATTAGAAAATCAAAAAAGACAGCTTATGCTGTCTTTTTAATAGAATTTACAAAATGCTTATTATTATTTTAACAATTTTGCGATAAAATCAGCTTGCGCAAGTTCGGGATTGTTGCTTACTATTTCTTTGAT
>DATFIH010000183.1:0-7073 GCA_035270205.1 Clostridia bacterium
GTCATAAAGTCAATGATAATAAGTTGATGGAAAGCATAACTCAAGTACATCAATTTGCGCCTAATGGAGATATGAAAAACTATCCATATTGCAGTTATTCATATTTGACTGAGGGAAATACCGATGCTGTAGGTATTATAAAAAATGCAAGCGGTGATGAGGCAATGACTTTGGCTGCATTTGAAAATGCAATGAATAAACAGGTAAAGTTAAAACAAAAAGACGTGACTTTTGCAGATGAACCTTTTACTATAGTTATGGAACAAGTACAACGAAGATATATTTCAACAAAAGGCAACACTACGGAAAGTAACGTAATTTTTATAATTTCCGAATTGTGTGACCGTACAAAGTATTCGTACAAGAAAGTTGCATCAAAAATGGGCATTGGTAAAAAACGCAGAGATATACTTATTGGCGTAGTTTGCGATATGGTAATAAGAAGAAAATATACTATTGATACTATTATTGTAAAACTAAAGCTAACTAAAGAAAACAAAACTGCTATCATAATGGAGACAATTGCCGAACTTAATAGAGTTTATAGTTATTCATACGATTATATTTTATCCCTACTAGGTATACAAGATTGTGGATACAATTTGCTTTCTACATTGATTCGGGGCATAAATGAGCAGTTTAAAGAAGAATTTGAAACTATTTGTTTAAAGTTCCACCTGCAAGGAGATTTGAAACCTTTGCGAGCAAAATGCGGTCTTTAAAAAGGTAAAAATTGAACGATAAAATTGCTGATCTGTTAAAAACACTGCCCGAAGCAAGTGGAGTTTATATAATGCTTGACGAGTATGACAATATACTATACGTGGGCAAAGCCAAAATTTTAAAAAACCGTGTTCGACAATATTTTCACAACAGTGTTAAAAATGTTAAAACTGCGACTTTGGTGTCCAAAATTTCTTCATTCCGCTATATTATAACAACTACAGAATATGATGCGCTTATACTGGAAAATAATCTTATAAAAGAGCATAATCCGCCTTATAACATACTTTTAAAAGATGATCACACTTATCCATATTTGCGAATTAATTTAAAAGAAAAATTTCCAATTTTAGAGGTTGCCCACCGTATGAAAAGCGACGGGGCAAAGTATTTTGGCCCATATATGCTTGGAATAAGGGTTAGAGATATACTTTCGCTTGTATATTCGGTTTTTCCTATAAGAGAGTGTGTGAAGATGCCTAAAAAAGAGTGTCTGAACGCTCATATAGGCAGATGTATGGCGCCTTGCATAAATCAAGTGAGTTATGAAAAATACCAAAGCACAATAAACGATGTTATAGATTTTTTAAAAGGCAACGATACTTTGGTCGAGAAAATTTTAAAAGATAGAATGGCGGAGTGTGTAAAAAATGAAGACTTTGAAAGAGCGTTAGTTTATAGAGATAATTTAGAATTGTTGGAAAAGTTGCAAAGAAGACAAAGCATACCGTTTAAACAAGAGTTAAGTATCGATGTATTTAGTTTTGTAACTAACGGGCTTTATAGTGTGGTAAACTGTTTTGCAGTAAGAAACGGAAAATACCTTGGCGGAACCAACTATCCATATAACGATGTGGATTTTGAGAATGGACTTACAAGTTTTATAATGCAATATTATCAAAAGAATCCGGTGTTATGCTCGGAAATTTTAGTTAATTGTGAATTGGAGTTCAATGCCGAACTAACCGATTATATAAATACTTTAGCATCAGGGAAAATAGCCATAACACAGCCTTTAGGCGGGATAAGAAAACAGCTTGTAGAGCTAGCCCAAACAAACGCGTCAGAGTATCTGGCAAGGCAATTAGAGCAGTTTAACCGCATGCAGGAGATGACGCTGGGCGCGGTAATGCAATTGCAAGAAAAATTAGATTTGCCAACGATGCCTAGGCGTATAGAATGTTATGATGTATCGCATATAAGCGGAACTAATAAAGTTGCGTCTATGGTAGTATTTGTAAACGGTGAAAAAGCAAGTAAAATGTACCGTAGTTTTAAAATTAAAACTGTTGCTGGTAACAATGATTTTGCAAGTATGTACGAAGTTTTGGCAAGGCGTATGGTAAAGGTAGGCAATAGCGAAGATATAAGCTTTAGAGAACGTCCTGACCTTATTATCGTAGACGGTGGCAAAGGTCAATTAACGTATGCAATCCGCGCTATGCAAGACAGTGGAAAGGATTTTAACATTGTCAGTTTGGCAAAAAGAGAGGAGGAAGTATTTGTTCCCAATCTTGAAGAAAGCATAATTTTAGATAAAAACAGTTTAGCATTAAAACTGATAATAAGAGTTAGAGACGAGGCGCACAGGTTTGCAATTACACATCATAAAAATTTACGTTTAAAGCAAATGACTTTAAGTGAACTTACTAAAATTAAAGGAGTTGGAAAGGCGAAAGCCCAAGCGCTATTAAATGCGTTTAAAAAAGTTGAAAACATAGTTTCGGCATCCAAAGAAGAACTTTTGGGTGTCCAAGGTATTAATGATATAATTGCTGATAATATAATTAATTATTTTGAAAATACGGAGGAAAAAATTGAAATATAAAATGATATGTAGTGACATAGATGATACACTGCTTAATAGTGAGCGTACATATTCGCCGCTGCTTGCTGATAGCATCGCAAGGTATACTAATGCAGGCGGAAAATTTGTAATAGTGACAGGTCGTATGACTTTGGGCGCAATTCACGTTGCAAAAAGCTTAGATCTTCATGGCGAGATATTGACTTTTCAAGGCGCAATGGCGTCTGATATAGATTCGGGCAAGATTCTTAGCAGTATTTGTATAGATACACATTCGGCTAGTATGGTTTGTGAGTATTTGGAAAGCCAATCTTGGTATTTTCATACTTACTTAGGAGATGCTGTTATAACACAAAAGGCAAACGAATTTACCAAAATGTATACAGATATTTCCAACGTAGAGTATATTGAAACAAAAATACCAATGAGTGAATACTTAGTAAAAAACGGTATGACACCACCAAAGATTGTAATTTGTGAAAATGAAGAATTAGTTCCGTCGATACTTAAAGACGTTAAAGAAAAATTCTGCGAAAAATTTTGGATTAATACCAGCAAACCTTGGATTGTTGAAATCGTGCCAAAAAATATTAATAAAGGTGTCGGAGTTGCACGTTTAGCTGAAAAATACAGGATTTCTAAAGAAGAAATTATTTGCATAGGAGATTCTGACAACGATATAGAGATGTTGCAGTACGCAGGTTTGGGTGTAGCTGTAGGAAATGCATCACCCTCAGTAAAACGAGCTGCAGACTTGGTTGCGCCAAGCTGTGATGACAATGGAGTAGGTTGGGTTATTGATAATTACGGGTTTTTAAAATAATAGATATGTTGTATTATTTCAGTCATATTAGCCGCTTGATATAAGTAAGTTATAGGGTAAAATGCTAAGCGCTAGCTTGTGATTTTATATTTGACTAACTTATATACAAGGGGTATAATCATGAGTACAAAACCTGTTCCGGCAGACACGTCAAGAATTTCAACTTTACGATTGGGAGCAATACTAAAAGAGGTTTATTTTCCTGAGAATTTAGCGGAACTTACTGAAATATATGCAAATATTGGCAATATAAAGACTATTGTACTTGGAGGAATAACTAATACTTTAATAGTAGATGATCCTTGCTTACCGTTTATTGTGACCAACAAGCTTAAAGAAATTGTTATTAGCAACAATTATTTATATGCAAGCGGTGGCGATAGCGTAATCCGTGTATGCAACGCCGCGTTAGAGTATGAATTAAGTGGTTTGGAAAAACTAAGCGGAATACCGGGAACAATCGGTGGAGCGATAAAAAATAATAGCGGATGCTTTGGTAGTACCATTTCCGACTATTTAGATAAAGTTTTTATATTTGATTGGGATATGGGCAAAATCAAAGAGTTAAAAAAAGATGAATTGGCTTTTGGTTATAGGTATTCCAATATAGAGCAAGATAAAGATATAATTGTGGGAGCAAGTTTTATTCTTGCACCAAGCAAGTATGCGCTTATCCATAAAACGATGCAGGACGTTGCTTTTATGCGTAGGGATACTCAGCCTAAAGGGAAAAGTTTGGGAAGTGTGTTCAAGCGTTATGAAGATGTAAGCGCTGGGTATTATATAGATAAAGTAGGACTTAAAGGTTTTACACATAATGGTATGGAAATAAGCTCAATTCACGCCAATTTTATTATAAATAATGGTGGGACTGTTGATGATTATTTATATCTTGTAGAAATGGCAAAAACCAGAGTTTTTGAGCAATTTGGGATAAAACTAGAGGAAGAGGTAAGGATTATTGGACTCCGGCAAAGTATTGAAAATAGTTAATGACGATTTGTATTTGGAAAAGCTAAAACCATGTTGCTATTTCCCTTTTTTGAGTGGAATAATAAGAGGATGCGCAGAACTGATTTTTACTCCAAAAGGTTTTGCTATGTATTTTCAATCTAGTGATGATAAGCTTATTCAATTGGTAAAAGAAATAATAAATAAGCTAATAGATGAAGATTTTCAAGTGGAAAAATCATATATAGACAAAGGATACTTGAAAGGATATTTTTATACTTTGAATTTACCCGTCGAAAATGCCCAAACTATATTGGAAAAGTGTAAAATTATTGAAAACAGATGCGAAATAATCGACAAAATACCTAGTGAACTTGTCGCAAAAACTTGCTGTAAGTCTGCATATTTGAGAGGACTGTTTCTTTCGTGCGGCACCTTAAGCACACCACCTGAGGCGGTAGGCGGAATGAGTGGAAAAACAAAAGCTGGGTATCATTTGGAATTTGGAGTTAATTCGGAAGTTGTAAGAGAAGATATTAAAAACTTGCTTACTGCATTTGCTCAAGTAAAAAAAAGCCAAATAGGATTCCGTACAAAAAAAAGCGGAATATATGTAAAAACAGCAGAAGCGATATGCAATATTTTAGCTGCTATGGGAAGTAACAACGGAGTAATTGCCGTACAGCAAATTATTACCTCAAGAGAAATGAAAAACCAAGTAAACAGGGCAAGCAACTTTGTTCTTGCAAACATAAACAAGTCGATAAGCGCAGGCGAAAAACAGTTAGAGGCTATAAAAAGGATAGAGGAAACTATAGGACTTGACAGTTTGCCTCCTACCATTAAAGAGGTTGCTTATTTGCGTATGAACAATCTTGATGCGACACTAAACGAGCTAGCTTTGATGTGCGTGCCACCCTCAACAAAAAGCGCTATAAACCATCGCTTGCGGAAGTTGGTACAAACTGCCTCAGAAATTATAGATACAAAGGAATAGACGATGAAAGAATTTATCCATTTACATAACCACACAGAATACAGTTTGCTAGACGGTAGCGCAAGAATAGCAAAGCTTGTAGCTACTGCTAAAGAAAATGGCGCAAGAGCTGTTGCCATTACCGATCATGGAAATCTATACGGCGCAATAAAATTTTATAAACAATGTGTTAAAGAAAAAATTAAACCTATTGTAGGGTGCGAATTCTATTTGACTCACGACATGAGTTTAAAGGATAAAAACAATAATGAGCGTTATCATTTAATCTTACTTGCAAAAAGTGCTAAGGGGTTTCAAAATATTTCCAAGCTGAGCAGTATTGGTTTTCTAGAGGGGTTTTATGACAGACCCCGCATAGATTTTGAAGTGTTAAAGAAATACAGCGAGGACGTTGTATGTCTTTCAGGGTGTATTGCCGGAGTAATAAGCCAGACACTTTTGGATGCTAATATTGCCGACCCTTATAAAGAAGCGGTACAATGGGCAATCACTTTAAGAGATATATTTGCCAAAGGTGATTTTTATATAGAGATACAAAACCACTTTCTTGAACAAGAACTTAGGGTAAATCCGCTTTTATATAAAATAGCAAAAGAAATAGGTGTAAAAACAGTTGCGACTAATGATTTGCATTATATACATAAATCCGATGCTAAAGCGCACGATGTTTTACTGTGTATACAAACAGCGGCAAACTATGATGACCCCAGCCGTTTTCGCTTTCCAAACGACGAGTTCTATTATAAGACTTACGAGGAAATGCTAAGAGTAATTCCAAACGAAGAAAGTTTAGACAATACTATAGAAATAGCCGATAAGTGCAATCTTACCATAAACTTTCACGATTATTGTATTCCAAAATTCATTCCGCCTGAAGGCTTTACTGACGATGCCGAATACTTGCGTAGTTTAGCATATGAAGGTTTGAAAAAAAGATATGGCAAAATTACTAAAGAAATAGAAGACAGAGCGGAAACAGAGCTTAATACGATAATTTCTATGGGCTTTGCCTCTTATTATTTGATAGTATGGGATTTTATTAATTATGCAAAGAAAAACGGCGTGCCTGTAGGCGCAGGGCGAGGTAGCGGTGTTGGTAGTATAATAGCTTACGCTATCAAAATAACCGATGTAGACCCATTAAAATACGATCTTATTTTTGAGAGATTTTTAAATTCTTCTCGTCAAACTATGCCCGACTTTGATATAGATTTTTGTAGTGACAGACGCGAAGAAGTAATAGAATACGTTCGAGATAAGTACCATCCTAGCCACGTAGCGCAAATAATTACTTTTGGCAAGATGAAGAAAAAGAACGCAATAAAAAATGTTGCCAGAGCCTTTCAAGTACCTTTTGCAGATGCGAACGCGCTTGTTAAAAATATTAAAGATAACGACAGCAAAGTACATATAAGTGACTTGCTCGATAGAAAAAATGTTCATGCAAACGAAGAACTTATCAAATTGTATGAAAACAATCCTTTATACAAAGAAATACTCGACCTTTCCATGGAAATTGAGGACTTGCCGCGTGATAGGGGTAAGCATGCCGCAGGTGTTATTATTTGCAGTGTGCCTGTTAGCGATAGAGTACCGCTAAGCAAAAACGGTGAAGATACTATCACGCAGTTTGATATGACAGAATGCGAGGAACTTGGACTGTTAAAAATGGACTTTTTAGCCTTGAAAACATTGACAGATATTAAAATGTCTATTGATTTTATAGAAAAATTTGAGGCAAAGAAAATAGATTTTAATGAGCTTGGTTATGA
>DATFIH010000184.1:0-13669 GCA_035270205.1 Clostridia bacterium
GCGATTCGGTAGTTATGATAGAACAAACGTCAAAAATTGGCGAAGAAATCTTTATTTATCATCCCGTTAAATCGCGTGAAAATATGATAACCGAAGGCGAAGACTTTGCAAAAGGTAGTATTATTGCAAGCAAAGGCGCACTGCTTACCAGCGCAAAAATAGGCGTACTCGCAAGCGCAGGCATCTCACGTGTTAAAATATTTAAACCTATGACTTTTTCCTTGATATCTACAGGCGATGAAATCATTCCTATCACACAAGAGCTAATCGACTGTAAAATAAGAGATACTAATTCTCACCTTCTACAAGCGCTATATGCGCCTTTAGGAGCAACTATATCTAAAATAATTATAAAAGATGATTTAAACGACCTTATAAAAGCTATCGGCGAAGGCCTCGCTACTAGCGACATAATTATAATATCCGGTGGCAGTTCCGTTGGATATAGAGATTATACAGAAAAAGCGATACTGCATTATACCGATGATATCTTTATCAAGGGTATAGCGCTAAAGCCTGGCAAACCGACAATGGCAGGATACCTAAACGGGCAACTCATTTTGGGACTTCCTGGCAATCCTATGGCTGCCTACGTTGCTTTAAGCAAGGTTTTTTTAGATGGCGTATATGACGCATTTAACGTAAAAAAACGCGCAAAGATTTTCGCACGTGCAAAAATAAATTTCCCAAGCGCAGCAGGCAGAGCAACGGTAATGCCTATAAAACTTGAAGAAAGCGATACAGGTTATTTGGCAACTCCGCTTTTTTATAAATCAGGACTTATTGGCATTCTTTCCAAAGCCGATGGTTACACTATAATTAGTGAAAGCGAAGAAGGCATACCAAAAGATACATTACTCGAGGTGTTTCCTTTATGAGAAAAACTTATATACAAAACAATGATTTATCCGTTTATGACGATTATCTAAACTATTTGGGCAATTTAGAGCTTGACGGTGAGCAAATTGCAACCGAAGAATGCCTAAATAGAGTTACTAAGCACGCTATTTTTGCAAAATGTTGCGACCCAATGTACAACGCTGCCGCTATGGATGGCATTGCTGTCGTTGCTGAAAAAACTATTGACGCCAACGACAACAACCCTCTTACTTTGATACTGGATAAAGACTTTATTTATATCAATACCGGCAATCCAATTACAGGCACTTATAATGCTGTTATTATGATAGAGGAAGTTCTTGTTTTAGATGATAATACCGTACAGATAATATCGCCTGCCTATCCATGGCAACACGTTCGTGTTAAAGGCGAAAGTATTGTGGAAGGTGAAATGATATTACCTTCTCTAAGCGTTATGCGTCCTGTAGACATTGCCGCGGTTTTTGCATCAGGCAATGTTAAAATAGAAGTTGTACGGAAAGCAAGGCTTGGCATAATTCCGACAGGCAACGAAATGGTAAATGACCCCAATCTTTTAAGTAGCGGTCATCTTATGGAAAGCAACTCTAAAATGTTTGTCAACTTAGCTTTGGAATGCAACGCACTACCTTTTACTTATCCTATTGTTAAAGATGAAGAAGCCGAGCTTGAAAAAGCTCTAATTCGGGCATCTTGCGAAAATGATATCGTAATAGTTAACGCGGGAAGTTCGGCAGGGACTAAAGATTTTACAGTAAAAGTTATAGAAAAATTAGGTGAAGTTTTTACACACGGCTTTGCTATAAAACCAGGCAAGCCTACGATTTTAGGCATCATTAACAACAAACCTGTAATAGGCATACCAGGGTATCCTGTTTCTGCTTACGTTGTGTTCGATTATTTCCTAAAACCAATACTTTATGCAATGCAAGGCGTGCATAAGCCTGTACCGAATACAATAAAAGCTACATTGACAAGAAATATAACTTCCACCTTTAAAAACACCGAAATAATAAGAATGTCTGTAGGTAAAGTCAATGGCAAACTTGTCGCAACACCTTTATCTAGGGGCGCTGCTCAAATTATGTCGCTTGTAAAAGCTGATGGGCTTATAAAAATTGATCGCCTTTCGGAAGGACTGGAAGAAGGCGCTATTGTGGAAGTAGAACTTACAAAACCGCTAGAAACGATAGAAAAGAATTTAGTAGTTATAGGAAGTCACGACCTAATTATAGATGTTATAGGCGACAAAATGCCCATAAGCAGCGCGCATACAGGCAGTATGGGCGGTATTATGGCGCTTTTGAAAGGCGAATGTCACATAGCACCTATTCACCTTCTTTGTGAAGAAAGCGGAGTTTATAATATACCTTATGTAAAAAAATATTTTAAGGGAAAAACAATGGCATTAATAAAAGTTGTGGGGCGATCGCAAGGCATAATGGTCACAAAAGGCAATCCTCATTCTATTAAAAGCATAAAAGATATTGCCATGTATTCCTATCCTTTTGCTAACAGGCAAAGAGGCTCCGGAACTAGGGTGCTGTTTGACTACCTTCTGAAACAAAACAAAATAAGCACAACTTCTATTGTTTCTTACGAAAAAGAATATAATACCCACCTTGCTGTTGCCGTTGCCGTAGAAAACAACGTTGGATATGCAGGACTTGGAATAGGTTCTGTTGCAAAGCTAATGAATCTTGATTTTATAAAGGTAGGACAGGAAGAATACGATTTTCTAACAACAGTGGAAAATTTGGAAGATGAACGTATTAAAAAGTTGATAGCCTTGCTAAAAAGTGATACATTAAAACAAAAATTCGATTCTTTCGGGGATTACAGCACAGACAGATTAGGAGAAATCGAGATAATTAAATGTTAGATAGCTATAATAGAGAGATAAATTACCTTAGACTTTCCGTCACCGACCTTTGCAATTTAAAATGCAAATACTGTATGCCTGACGAAGTGGTCAAGTGTAGCCATGATGATTTGTTGAGAATTGAACAGTTGGTAACAATCGTTAAAGCTCTTACATTTCTTGGCATAGAAAAGGTACGCATTACAGGCGGAGAACCTTTGGTCAGACGGGGCGTTGTTTCTCTAATAGAACAAATCTCACCTTTGGTAAAAACGGTTTCGCTTACCACAAACGGTACTTTGCTTGCGCCAGTGGCCAGCGATTTAAAAAAAGCTGGATTGCGCACTGTTAATGTAAGTATAGATACACTAGATCCCATTCTTTATAAACAAATTACCGTAAACGGCAATTTATCAGATGCAATAGCCGGAATAGAAAAAGCAAATGAGCTTGGTTTTGAATTAAAAATTAATAGCGTTCTGCAAAGTGGAATAAATGAAAACGCATTACCGTCTCTTTTAAATTTTGCCGTTGAAAATAATGCAGTTTTACGCTTTATCGAGCTAATGCCCTTCGTTTCTGCAGGGAATTATTTTGAAAAGCATTATATACCTGCATCCGAAATCATAAAAAAATTTGATTTAGAATTTATCGAATACGAAAACAACTGCAATTATTATGACTTTGAAGGTAAAAAAGTTGGTTTCATCACCCCGATAAGCAATAAGTTTTGTTACAATTGTAACCGCATACGGATAACCGCTAAAGGCAAATGTATACCTTGCTTACATTGTATGAAAGAATTTGACTTAGCTCCTTATATTAACGATGAAAAAACACTAATTGACGCACTTTCAAAATGTATTAAGGCAAAACCTGAACAACATAACTTGTCGGACGGTGTGGTTCAAACAAATATGTATAATATAGGAGGATAGATATGGAATTTACGCATTTTAACAAACAAGGTCGCGCTAAAATGGTGGACGTTACAGAAAAATCGCCAACTGATAGATATGCTAAGGCAAAAGGTGAAATCCATTTAAACAGTTCAACCCTAAATGCAATAATCGACGGAAAAATTGCTAAAGGCGACGTACTTTCCGTTGCTCAGGTTGCTGGAGTTATGGCGGCAAAACAAACTTCAGGTGCAATACCTATGTGCCACAACATACCCTTGACGCACGTAAATATCAATTTTGAGATAAGAGATTTTGGCATAGAGATATTTGCCGAAGTAAAATGCAAACACTCCACGGGCGTGGAAATGGAAGCTTTGCATGCAGTAAGCGTGGCTGCGCTAACTATTTATGATATGGTAAAAGCATTAGATAAAAAAATGACAATAACACAAATACAACTCCTGGAAAAAACAGGCGGAGCAAGCGGAGATTTTTTAAGATGATAGGAAAAGTAATAGCTGTTAATATCAGCGAAAAAAAAGGTGTAGTCAAACATCCTGTAGTTATTGCCGAGTGCGTGGAAGACTATGGCATAAAAGGTGACGCCCACGGTGGAAAGGGCATAAGACAGGTTAGTTTGCTTGGCATAGAAAGTATTGATAAGTTTCGAAAACAAAAAAATGCAGTCGGGCTTTGCGAAGGTAAGTTTGCCGAAAATATCACAACCGAAGGTTTGATACTTTACCAACTACCCGTTGGTACTCGCCTAAGAATTGGCGAAAGCGTGCACGAAGTCAGCCAAATTGGCAAAAAATGTCACGCAGACCAAGGTTGTGAAGTCGCAAAATTGTATGGGCAATGTATTATGCCCAAAGAAGGCATTTTTACAATAGTAATAAGAGGCGGTATTATTAAAGCCGGGGATAGTATAGAGATTATCTAAAAAAATCGATAAACTCTTTAGTCTCGTTATTATTGGGATTGTTCAACATGATAGAGCTTGCGCCCATTTCTACAATTTTTCCCTTTTTTAGAAAAATTATTTCATCAGCAAGACTTGCTTGACGAAGGCTATGCGTTGCAAAAATGAGAGTAGAGTTGTTATCTTTAACATAGCTTATAAGCTCTTTTTCCGCATTTTGTGCGGCTTTGATATCCATTGCTGAAGTTGGTTCGTCGAGCAGCAAAACGTCGTGTGTTGCTACCATTACCCTTGCGAGTGATACTTTTTGTGTTTCTCCGCCTGAAAGGCGACTGGCGTTTTTATTTTTTAACGAAGTTAAATCAAGTTTTTCTAGTACCACATCAACACTTTTTATATGTTTTTTTCTATCTTTAAAAGGAAAACTAAGAAGCACATTGTTTTTTACCGAAAGGTCAAAAGCATAGCTTTTTTGCGGCATATAGACAACGTCTTTAATGTTACCATTTACCTTGCCTTCAAAGTCAATAATGCCGGCTAAGCACTTTATTAAGGTTGATTTTCCCGAACCATTCGCTCCAATGAGCGCGTATTTCTTCCCTTTGGTAAAGGTAAAATCAGGAATATTTAATACAACGTTTTCGCCATATATTTTTTTTGCGGAAATATTAATCATTTTTCATTACCCCGCTGTAAAATACTTGCCGATAAGTTTACCGCAACTACTATCAGCATTAGTATAATGCCAAGAGCTATTGCGTAAGAAAATTCGCCCGTATTATAATTTAAGGCAATGGTAGTGGTCATAACTCTTGTTTTGTGCAAAATGTTGCCACCTACTATCTGTATTGCGCCTACTTCGGACATAGCTCTTGCAAAAGCAAACAAATACACTGCAATAATTTGGAATTTACATTCTACAAGCGTAAGAACAAGCACTTTGCCCCTATTTAAGTTTAAACCTTTACAAGTGTCTAATAATTGGTCGCAAATAGCGCTTGCTGAGGTTTGCGTCATACCTGCAACTATTGGTGTTATGAGAATAACTTGGGCAATAATCATTAATTCTACCGAATAAATGAGTTGTAGTCGTCCAAACGGTCCTGTTCCCGAAAACATAACGTAAACTATAATTCCTACAACGACAGGCGGAAAACCCATAAATGTTCTTAGTAGTGTTACAACCGCTTTTTTTCCTGGAAAATTGTTTGTTGCAATTAAAAGCCCTATTGGCACTCCAATAAGTAGCGCCAATAGGGAACTTGATAAAGCCATACGCAACGTTGTGAATACTATTTCTTGCAACATATCGTTGCCTGAAAACATCAATTCAAACGCTCTTTTAATTGCTATACTCATTAAGTTTCTTTATTTTCCTAAGTTGTTTTTAAATGTAAGATAGGTCGCTTTGTCGCTAAGCACATACGCCTGTTGCTCGTTTGCCATATTTAGGCAAGCGCCCATGCCTTGTCCGGCTGAAATGTACCAATCAGCTATATCATTGGACAATGTTTCTACATTGTTAGTTATGCTTAAAGTCGTATCCCACAAGGTAACTTCTTTATTGTGTGTACCGGATTTGTCACCTCTAGATATAAATTTGCTCTTAGTATTAGCTATAGATGCAAAAGCATCCTTGATTGTAGCTGCATCCTTTACCTTGGCAGGATCATTTTTGGGTCCAACTAGTACAAAGAAATTATACATATTAGAAATTCTTGCTACGTTAAAGCCATCGACTATACGCGCAAAACCTCCATCTACAAAGGCTTCTTCACTTGATTTACTGTGAACTAATATCAAATCAGCGTTACCCATCTGTGCCGCTAATATTGCTGCGCCCGTGCCTGCTGATGCTACGTTTACTTTGTATCCGTAGTCGCTTTCAAAGTTAGGCAAAAGATACTTCATAAGTCCCGAATCGTTAACGGAAGTTGTAGTAGATACTGATATTTCCTTAGTTGCTTCCGTTGCCATAGGAATGGTAACGTCAACAACCGGCGCGTTCTCTTCAAGATAAAAAAGCTTCTCGCCATAGGTCTCTACTCCATAATTGGCGATAAGTTCGCGTGTAGACGCTAGGCTTAACCAATTAATAAGAGCGTCTGCTCCTGCAGTATTTAGGACGATACTCGCTTTAGTCTGAGCATCAACTTCAACTTTTCCTGCATCTATAAATGGTGAATCAGGATTTACTGCAATAATAGAGTAAGTGTTTTTTAGATTGTTGTCTTGCTCATACAAAATAACAAGTTCGTTAGCGTCGCTACACGCGGTAAATAAAGCTAAACAGCTTACAAGAAGTGCCAAAATCAGCACAAGTGACAGTGTTTTTTTCATTTTTGCTCCTTTCCACAATGGGAGGCAAGACAGTTTCCCGTCCTACCCCGTTTGAAAAACCATAGATTATCTTTAGGTTTGTCAAATCGGATTTTAATTATATTACATAAATTATAACAAATCGAACCAATTATTTCAAGATGTTTTTATTGTGACGCATTTTTGCGGCGTATTGTCAAATCTGCATACATTTCTTCTTTTACCTTTTGAGTAATTTTATAATAGAATACGGGTACCATAGACAGTAACATACAAATTCCGGGTATGCCAATATACGCAAAGAATACCCAGTTTTGCATAGTAGGAGTTATCGTTATTAATCCTTTTGCTATCTTTTCTGCATTATAACCTGCAGCTCCTACAATAAATATACCCACAGCAACGCTGAGCGCGTTACTTATCTTATTGCTTAAACTAAGCACTGCAAATTGTGTCCCTTCCGTTCTTTTACCAGTTTGCCACTCTCTGTAGTCTACAATATCGCTTACCATAACCATGGGCAAGTATCCGTTAGGTCCAAAGCCTACGCCTACAAATAATTGATAGCAAAGTATTGCCCACAAGCTTCTAAATGCCATTATACCCGACACATATAATGCGCAGGCTAAGATACATACTATACCGGCATAGGTAGCAAACACAATAAATGTCTTTTTCTCGCCCCATTTTTTATTTATTGCGGGTGCAAGCACGATAGATGCCATAGAGCTTACTCCTGAAGTAAGTCCAATAAGCCAGGCAAGATTTTCTCCTGCCATAAATCCAATAAGTGGCAAATTAACACCGTCTTTTAACAAAACCGCGCCCGCTTGAACGCCAATACCCATTGCCATATTTCTACCAAAACCAAGAATAAAAGTAAGAAAAACTATAAGTAGCATACGGTTTGCTTTAAGCTCTTTTACCATATCTTTTAAACTCATACGGTTATTGGTAATCGGTACTGTTTCTTTGGTAAAAAATGGGATAAGCAAATATAAAGCAAGCCCTATTATCCCAAAAGCTATTGCTGCAATCAAATATTCTTTAGATGTTATAGCTCCATTTTCTGACTTTGTAAGAATGCAAATAACAGGTATTGCAAGGCTTGGGACCGTTAATCCTATTGATTTTAAGATATTGGTAATTCCTGCTGCCGAATTTCTTTCTTCGGCATTAGGGCTAAGTACAGCCAACATACCTTGACTTGGGATATCTGCAAAACTCATTGCAATATTCCATAATAGCGTAGTTATTACTATGTAAATATACATTCCTATATCGGTTTTAAAATCTATTACAATAAACATCAGCGTCGTCAAAAAAGCAATGGGGAATGCGCTCATCAGTATAAAAGGACGCATCTTGCCCATTTTAAAATTACTTCTGTCTATTAAATTCCCAATAAAAGGATCAGCCAAAGAACTAACAATTTTTGCAACGAGTATAATTACGGCAACAACCATAAGGTCTGCACCGAACATACTAGTATAAAATTGTGATTGGTACGTATTTATGTATCCAATAAAAAGTTGCAGGCCAAAGATTCCTAAAGCGTATGTCAAGGCTGATTTAACGCTAAGCGTTTTTTTACCCATTTATTCTCCGATCTTATTGTTCGGTATTGGTGTTTGTATCTGTATTTGTAATTAGGTTCGCACTTCCAATAACATCTTCAACAGGCAAGGAAATAACGATACCACGACCTTCTTTTGTAAGTCCGGCTTCTTTATAAATAGCTCTCATTATGTCCTGTCTTGCACTTTTTTCGGTAAGAATAAGAATGATATCTTTTTCCGGCTCTATTGTGATTCCCAAAACCTTGGTTGCATCCAAACTACCTGTGCCTCGCGCATGCATAACTGTTCCGCCTCTAGCTCCTGCTGCTTGCGCCGCCATCATGACCTTTTCGCTGTAACCTCTGTTGACTATAGCAATTAATAACGAATAAGCTACCATATTAATTTTCCTCCTTGTTTTCCAAAAAACCAGTAAGATACTGTAATGCCATCATACTGCTAAGACTGCCTATCTTGACAGTAAAAGCAATACCTGTGTTAGGTTCGTCAAAATGTAGTTCCGTTTTAAGCAAGCCAAATACATTTTTTACTTCCTGTTCTTCCGCTATGCTTATAATAACCGACTTTTCTTTCTCATCAAGTCCGAAATACGTCTTGATGTCTGTGGGCGCGGTACCTTTCCCCAAAAGAGCAATATGATATTCGATATTGTTCTCATTAAAGAGATTAGTAACCTTTTTGTCCATATTGCGGTCAACTATTACTATAATTAGTTTGACCGGCTTAACTTCAAATTCAGACATATCTCCTCCTCTTTAAGATTTACTTGTCTTTGTTGTTCGGCATATCAATTTTATCTTCTAAATCTTCAGTTGTCTTATTTGTACTATTGGTTTCATTTTTTGAAGTTTCTTTGTGTATATGCTCTTGTTCTTGCTCTACGCTGATTTCTTCTTCAATTATTTCTTGATTTGCTTCGTTTTGCTTTCTTTCGTTTTCTTCATAGGAAGTTTCCAATACTTTGTTTTGGCTTTCTTTGCTCACTTTTGCGACATCTTCTTGCTTATCGTCGGGCAAATCAGTCACTTTATCAGTCTCAATCTCATCTTCTAAGGTTATAACTTCAGTTTCATAATCTTCATCAAACTCTAACGGCTCTTCCATAAATTCGGAAATAACGTCTACGTTTTCTTCCGGTGATACAGTAACTATTATTTGCTTTTCTTGCTGTTGTTTTGCTTTTCGTTTATATAAAAGCCCAAGGAATTGTATTGTCATAAGCGGAGTCATAGCAACAAACGCAACAACGCCAAATGCATCTCTAAGTACGTTCCCGCCCACAGCTACGCTTGCGCCTATAGCCATTGGCAGCAAAAAGGCAGATGCCATAGAGCCTGCAGCTACACCGCCGCTATCAAATGCAATACCAGTAAAAATTGGCGGCGAAAACAGAGATAGCACTATCGATATAACATATACAGGCAATAAAAAATACCATATGCTAATACCCGTAATAACTCTTAACATTGACAAACCTAAGGATATAGATACACCGATAGCAAGGCTTATCAACATACTTTTCCTTGATATGCTTCCGCCCGTTATTTCTTCTACTTGACCTGTTAGAATATGCACTGCAGGTTCTGCAAGTACTATAACGCAACCTATTATTAGCCCTATAGGAATAAGTAGCCATTTGTACATAGATCCAGCTATTACTTTTCCTAAACTTGCGCCCATGGGCATAAAGCCGACATTTACGCCGGTAAGAAAAAGCGTAAGGCCAATAAAGGTATAAACTATACCTATAATTATTCTTATTACTTGTGTTTTGGGTAATTTTAAAACTGTAAATTGGAAAATAAAAAACACTACTGCTACCGGAACTAAGGCAATACTTACCTCTTTTACGCTATAAGGAATGCCACGTATAAATGACATTATCATATCTCCAAAAGTATTTACTGGCGGTATCTCCGCGACAACGTAGCTAACTTCGGTTTTGCCTATTAATCCCACTATAAGTATAGCGAGTATAGGTCCTGTCGAACATAGCGCAATCAATCCAAAACTATCGTCATGGTCGCTGTTTCCACTACGTACCGCAGCCAAGCCTATTCCAAAAGAGACCAAAAACGGCACGGTAATGGGTCCTGTTGTAACTCCGCCTGCATCAAATGCAATTCCTAAAAACTCAGTTGGCACAAATATAGCCAATAAAAATACCAAACTATAAGAAACAAGCAGAATATATTTTAGTTTTATCTTGAAAATTGTCCTAAGTAAGCTTATTACAATAAACACACCTACCCCAATAGCTACTGCGTACAGTATAGCTTTGCTTTTTAATTGTTCACTTAAAACGTGCAAATCAGGTTCGGCTAAGGTTATGATAAAGCCTATGACAAAGCAAATTAATATGGAAAATACTATCTTTTTATTTTTGGATATGTATGACCCGAGTGAATTACCAATAGGTAACATAGCTATATCTGCGCCTAAAGAGAATAACGTCATACCTAGCATTATTAAAATAGCGCCCATTACATATAACCATATTATTTCCCCTTCAATAGAACGAGTCACCAATGCAAGTATAATAACTATTACACTAATAGGCAAGACCGATATAAACGATTCATATAATTTACCAAGCAAGTCTTTCAAATCTTTCTATATTCCTTTTATATGCAATATAATTTCACATAAGTTCATTATAGCTGTCTCGCCATAAGTACACCCATAACTGATGCCATCATAAGCCCTCTTGTCCATCCTGTAGAATCGCCTAAACAATGTAGATTTTTAACGTTAGTATTAAAATTTTCGTCCATTTTAATCTTGTTGCTGTAAAACTTAAGTTCAGGAGAATAAAGCAGCGTTTCAGGACTGGCAAATCCGGGAACGACCTTGTCAACAGCTTGTATAAAGCTGATAATGTTAGTCATGGCTCTATATGGCATAGCTGCGGTTATATCACCAGCTATTGCATCGGTCAAGGTTGGTTTTAAATTGCTTTGCGAAAGCTCTTTTTGCCACGTACGCTTACCATTTAAAATATCACCATAACGCTGAACAAGTATTCTTCCGTTGGCTAGCATATTGGTAATTTCTCCCACTTTTTGAGCGTATGCGATGGGCTGATTAAACGGTGTTGTAAAATTCTGCGAGCAAAGTATACTGAGATTGGTATTGTTACTCTTTCTTCCTTTATAAGAATGACCGTTTACTACCGCCAAATTGTTATCGTAATTTTCTTGGCTTACGTAGCCGCCTGGATTTTGACAAAAAGTGCGTACCTTATCCTTGAAAGGATTGGGGTAGCCTACTAATTTTCCCTCATATAAAACTTCGTTTATTTCTTCCATAATTTCGTTTCTTACTTCCACGCGCACGCCAATATCAACAGTGCTTGGTTGGTGTTCGATATTATGTTCATTGCAGATTTTTTCCAACCAATCGGCGCCCCTTCTTCCTGTGCAAACGATTATTTTTTCTGCATCAATAGTAAATTCTGTATTGCCTTTTTTACATTCTACGCCTGAGCAAACGTTATCTTTAATAATAAGATTATTGCAAGTACAGCTAAATATGAGCTCAACACCATTTTCCTCTAAATATTTTTCTATGGACATATAGATTAGTTGCGCTTTTTCAGTGCCTAAGTGGCGTATTGGGCAATCGATAAGTTTTAGTCCCGCTTGGATAGCTTTTTTGCGTATATCTTTTAGCTTTTCGGGATTTCCAATACCTTCTATAGACTTATCTGCGCCAAACTCGAGATAAATTTTATCGGCGTAACTAATAGTGCTTTGTACAAGCTCGTGCCCTATAAGACTAGGCAAATCACCACCTACGTCGCTACATAAAGAAAGCTTGCCGTCGCTAAATGCTCCTGCTCCGGAAAAACCTGTAGTTATGGCACAAGATGGACAGCTAACGCAGTTTCCAACTTTAGATTTTGGGCAAGAACGATTTTCGATAGCAAGTCCTTTATCTATTAAGGTAATTTTTTTCTTACAACCGGTTTTAATAAGCTCTAACGCCGTAAAAATTCCCGATGGACCTGCTCCAACTATTAAAAAATCTGTTTTCATATCTATCTCCTACACAAGAGACATTATAAGAAAAATATACCTTAATGTCAATAAAATTAATCCTTATCCATTATAAAGAACAGTTGCAAAATATTGCAATGCGGAGTATAATTTAAAATTGTGAGCATTTTTGAAATATATCATTCTCATAAATCCGTTCAAAGGAATTACAATAATAAGGTGAACTATCTTTTTTTTGACATTGAATGCGCAAATTGTGATAACGGAGTAGGCAAAATATGCAGTTTTGGCTATGTTCTTTGCGATTCCGACTTTAATGTATTAGAAAAAAAAGACTTGCTTATCAATCCTAATGCAAAATTTAGTTATGGTGTGTTTAGCAAAAAATATATTACTTTAGGTTATCCTCCAAGTCAATTTTTAAGTCAACCTAAATTTGATGTCAGATATCCAACAATTCGTGACTTGTTAACACAGCCTGACCAAATAGTTATTGGGCATGCAGTAGATAATGACGTCAACTTTTTGCTGGGCGATTGCGACAGATATCGTCTACCCGTTATTGAATATGATTTTTACGACAGTCAAGAGCTTTATCGAGTATATACAAAATGTAGCCTTCACAAAAACTTGACAGCTATTTGCGAAGAATTGGATATAACGTTAGGCAATGCGCACCGAAGCGACGAAGATGCCGAGATGACAATGCAGGTCGTAAAAAAGCTATGCGAGCAACAAAATCTTGAACTTCCCAAGCTATTAGAAAAATTTCCTACTTCCCACCATAAAATGCGTGACTTAATAGCAAAACATAATATTCGAAAACAATTTTTCTTGTTTAAACAATTCTTGACTCAATCAAGAATGGAAAAGACAATAGAAAATAACATAATAAAAGGTAAAACCTTCTGTTTTTCACGTAAAGTTGAGGCGCTTGACTACGGTAAAACAGCAAACCTTATACAGCAAGTTTTAGACTCGGGAGGATATTATTCGACCGATATTGAAAAAGCTGATTTTTTTGTACGTGGCAAAGGCGGTTGTGACAGACTTACTAAAGCCCTTGCAAAAAGTTCTCTTCCAATTATTACCCTTAATTTTCTTTGCAAAATGCTTGAAGTTGATTACGCTTTAATTCCCACTCTTAATATGTCGAAATATTTAGCTAAACAGACTAAGGAAACGACAACTACCAGGCGCAAAGGTTC
>DATFIH010000185.1:0-3989 GCA_035270205.1 Clostridia bacterium
CTAATAAACGCAGAAAAGGAAAAACTTAATTCCAACAATATACTAAAGGAAAAGCTAACAAAACAGCTTGATGATTATAAATAATGTTAAAATATTTGCTTTTTGATTTAGACGGAACGTTAATTGACAGCAGTCGGTGTATATTCAAAGTGTACACCGATATTTTTAATGAAATGAACATTCCTTTACCGAATTTTGAAACAATGAAAACTTTTATAGGTCCACCCATTGAAGAGATTATCGGAAAATATTATAGCGGTGACCCCAAGCCTATATGTACAAGATTTAGAGAGATTTATGCAACTGTAGATTTGCAAGAAAGCAATTCTTTATACCAAGGCGTTAAAGAAATGCTAATACAGTTAAAAAAAGATGGTTATTTTCTTGCAATTGCAACAACTAAGTTTTATGTATTTGCAGAAAAGATATTAAAATTGTTGGGCATTTTTGATTTGTTTGATTTTGTGCAAGGTTCCAATGCTAAAGCGGGCATAATAGGAAAGAGCGCAGTTTTAAATGAGTTGTTAAATAAAGGTGTAAAAAAAGACGAGTGTCTGCTTATAGGCGATACTATATTTGACGTTGAAGGGGCCGAAGATGTCAATATCCCCGTTGCCATAGTAAAATATGGCTTCGGCAAAGAAAGTGATTTTGTCGGCAAAAATATTGTGTGGTACGCAGAAAGCGTACCTGATATTGTAAATAAGGTAAGGAGTACTGAGTTATAAATGGCAAACATACTTACTAAAGGTATAATTTTTGGTGGAAAAGCAAGAGTTACTATAATAAAGATAACGGATATAGTAAACGAATTGATAAAAATACACGAACTTTCACCACTTGCTACCGCAGCGCTTGGACGAAGTATGACGGTGGCAGCATATATTAGCACCAATTTAAAAAATAAAGGCGATTCTTTTAGCGTAACTATAAACGGTGGTGGAGATATCGGAAGTATTATAGTTGCAGGAGAAGGCGGTAACTTTATCAGAGGTTGTGTGCAAAACTGTGAAATAGAATTACCGCTTAAAGCAGACGGGCATTTGGACGTTGGAAAAGCAGTAGGCGTTGACGGATTTATGACAGTTATTAAAGATTTCGGTCTAAAAGAGCCATATATTGGACGATGTGAGCTTGTTTCGGGCGAGATAGCTGAAGATTATGCGCAATATTTGTTTAAAAGCGAAGGCATAAAAAATGCCGTTGCTTTAGGCGTAAAAGTTACAAGCACAGGTTGCGTAGGAGCAGGTGGAATTATTGTGGAAGCATTACCCGAGCTTGACGACGACAACCAACTTTATATGCTGGAAGATATTATGACCAACTTTAAACAAGTTAGTGATATTATATCGACAAAAGAACCTGAAGAAATTTTTGATTTTTATTTTGGTCATTTGGATTCGGAAAAATTACCAAGCGAGAATATACATTTACGATGCAACTGCTCCGAAGATAAGATTACGGGGATTGTAAAAGGACTAGGCAAAAAAGAAGCTGACAGCATTGTTTCCGAGATTGGAAAAATTGAAGTTAAGTGTCAATTCTGTAACAAGCATTATATTTATACTAAAGAGGATGTGGACAAGTTATGGGCAAAATAATAAATTACCAAATCGATGCAGAGGGTCTATACGACTTTGCTGTGAGCGCGTTTAGAGAAGGTAATTATATTTTATGTGTGCAAAATATAAATGAAGGATTATCGTCAAGCAATTTAGATAAGCAAGTAAAATCAAAATTTTACGAACTGTTGATGGCGGTTTATGACAACACCGAAAACAGCGCGGCGAAGATGGATATTGTTGTTAAAAATGCGCCCGAACCGCTTGGCGATTATGGAAAAATTGACTTTAGAGAGTTCATAACGGTTGATGATACGCTACTTATGAGCGATGAAGAGGAAGAAAATAACGAAATTTTTATATATAGCCAAATAAGAGATTGTTTTACTATACGAGATTACGTCAAAGCATTCGGTCAAATTATTACTGCCGAACTTAGCGAAAAATATTTAATTAAGCTGTCAGAATACATATGCCTTGCATTTGAAGAGGATGAAACCTTTAACATTAACGATTATTTTGTGCCTGCAATATCTTTGCTTGCAAAATTAGAAGATAAAAACAGGCTGCTTAGCGTAATGATTGCATCAGGTGGCGCTTGTAAGGATTTGGTAATTGATGGCGCATCAGTATTTGCTGAAGACGCAGACGACCTTGTAAAGTTGCTTTCACTAGCAGAAGTTTATTATATAAGCGGCGAAATGGACGTTGCTAAAGATATTTATAAAAAAGCATTGCAATTCAGTCCATTAAATGAGGACGCATTATTCCACTATGCGGCGATACTTTACGCAAAAGGCTACAAAGTGGAAGCTGATAAATATTTTGCAAAATACAGAGTTTTGTTTGAAAATACTTTTTTACCTATAAATATGTATGCAAAGTATTTTGAATCGGAGTATGTTAAAACTACACCTGTACTATATCCTTATTTAGATGCAAATTTTGTCGATGAAGAAGCTAGATGCGTTATCGAAAATATACAGCTTAACGGGCTTGACGGTTCCAATCTTCGAGGAATTGCGGAAGTTATAAACACTTGCGAGAAAGAAGAAGATTGTTTTATACTTCCTTTACTTTCGGACATTTTGACAAAAGATAAATTACACGCAACTTTACTATATCTTTTGGGCAATCCGTCTATTAACAGTTTTATAAAAAGAAAGTTGATTGCTAAGTTGTATGACGCTAAGTATCAAGGACGATATATAGCGTATTTAGACAGTAAACTTGTTTTTGCAAGTATGGTTGAAATAGGACCAAATCACAGTGAATATTATGCCAATCTTTATAGAGAGTTTGTTTTGGAAATGCCTTTTTCCAGTATCAATATACCGCTTAAATGTAACGTGTTAAAAAATGTTATAAAAAAGGTGGAACAACTTATTCCACTGGTGGAATATCAAGAATCTAGATATATAGCTTATTTAGTGCTTAAAAACTACATAAAGTTGTGCAAAATCATTGTAGAATGGAGCGAAATCGAAAATCTTTTACGTATAGACAAAGAATACGTACCAAAATTCTTTGCAAAATATGGAATTACCAAATGGATAATAAAATAGCTTAGATATTGCAAAAGAATTTTTTTTATGTTATAATTAATAACAAATTCGCGGGGGTATTTCCATGACAAAGAAATCAATTTTAACCTTAATAATACTTTGTGTAGCATTCATCGGAGTGTTACTTGTTGCAACTTTTTTCGATCTGGATATAAATATAGCTTTAGCTAATGCCGATAGCGTATTTGGACAGTTCTTTGCGCTATTTGGTGAAGCAACAGCTTGGATGATTATACCCATTGCAGGCGTAATTTTACTGCAAGGTGTAACTAAAGAAAACAAATTCCGCACCTATCTAAAGATTGTATGGCTATTGCTCACTTTTATTGGCTGGTTTTTGGTGGTACGCTATTTCTTTGAAGAAATCGTTATCGACTTAAAAGCAGGCATACTATATGAGATATTCTTTGCAATAATTTTCACAATAATGAGTATACTTGGCACCAATAAAGTGGATAAAGAAGTTATGCAAAAATTGGTAATTTTTGCGCTTGTAGCACTTGTTGCTTTAGCAATAAGTCAAGCGGTTACCACCGTATTAAAGATGGCTTGGAGCAGACAGCGTTTCCGCAATATGCCTGTTGATGATTATTCAGGTTTTTCCAATTGGTATAGTCCAAACTGGTTTAAAAAAGGAAATAGCGGAGCATTCGTAAGTGACTTTGCAGGAATGCCCGATGAAGACGGATTCAAATCGTTTCCAAGTGGGCATACGATGGCCGCCGGCTTGAGCTTTATAATTATTATGCTACCTGACCTGTTTGAAAAACTCAAAAAACAAAAATTATGGTTTTATGTAGTACCCGCAATTTATACGTTTGCAGTGGCTTTATCAAGAATAGTTATTAGAGCACATTTCTTA
>DATFIH010000186.1:0-3444 GCA_035270205.1 Clostridia bacterium
ATTAATATAGGGTCAAATTCTTCCGTCGTTCCATGTCCTAAAACTCGAACCAGATTAACGCCTGCTCCGTCTTGTGTTTTAAATCCTCGAACCTGCTTATTTATCTTTCTTTCCATTTTTATCCTCCAAATAGCAATAATACTTGTTTATGATTATAAACTTTTATCCTAATGCAACGTCCAATATCATCATTATTACAAAGCCAAGCATTACTCCCCACGTGCCTAAATGCGGGCGCTCCGCTAGTTTAGAATCGGGTATTAAATCTTCTGCAACGACAAATATCATTGCGCCCGCCGCAAATGCCAAAAACCACGGTTGAAACGCAGTGAGATACATAGCAAGGAAATAACCGATTATAGCAAATATAGGCTCAACTGCGCCGCTACCCACTCCATATAGAAATGACTTATGTCGGCTTCCCGTTACACTTTTCATAGGCAGAGCAATAGCCGCGCCTTCTGCAATGTTTTGTATACCAATACCGAGAGCAAGTCCAAATGCTGAAAAATACAACGCAGGCTCTTTAATTACAGCCGCCGCCCCAAATGCAAACCCGACAGCGAGCCCTTCGGGAATATTGTGTATTGTAACTGCCAAAAACAATTTGGAAGATTTTTTTAACGAGCTTGGTGGTCCTTCCTCTTGCTTGTTTCCGTTATGAATATGCGGCACAATTTTATCAATTGCTACCAAAAACAGTCCGCCGATAACAAACCCAATGGCAGCAGGAACGAAATTCCACTTGCCCAAGTGTTCTGCACCTTTTAATGATGGTAACAATAGAGAAAACACAGAGGCGGCAATCATAACTCCTGCGGCAAATCCTAGAATTATAGTGTTTGCTTTGGCGGAAATGTCGTTTTTAAAAAAGTAAACCAATGACGCTCCAAGCGTAGTCATAATAAAAATAATTATAAAACCTAATACCGTCAAGAGCGTATAATTCATTTTCGTACCTCACGTAAAGCTGCGCTTTATTTTATGTTATTGTTTGCATATCATAACATAATATTATCATATATACAAAAAATGGGCAACGATAAACTTCTTTTGCAAAACCCGTCTTATTATTATGTAATAGCTTTAATAGTAGAAAATAATGGAAAGACTACTTTTACTATAAAGTATAAAATTCCCCATTTTGTAAAACTAAGGTTAGCAAACTGACAATAACAAAAACTATTTATTGTTATTTTTGTCAATTTGCAAGATCTTTCGTTATTTTACTTCTTCCGTATCAAAAAATTTGCCATCAGGATAACTCAAAACAAATGCTCCTGTACTACTCCACGCCTGAAGTAAAGAACCTTTCTCGTGAGGCGGAGAAAAAAACTCTACAGGAGTGAAATTCCGCTCTGCTATATTATAATCAAACCATCTAGTTAACGGATATTCATAATCCATTCCCATTGACAGCTTTGCATAGGCATATATTGCCGAAAAATAAGGCCAGTCCCCGCCGTTGTGGTAATAGTAAGGGTAACTTGATTTATGAACAACTGCCTTGGGATCTTTATAAAAAGGATAAACTGAGAGAACGCCAAAATCACCGGCTCTTTGCTCGTTATTATTTTTACTTTCCAAAAGCGTCTCCATTTTTTTAAGCATAGAAAGGGATTTTTCTTGGTCTGCTATACCAAATAGAACCGCAATAACTGTATCTATCGACAAATTATCCTCTGTGATATTATCGTTTTTATAGTTGACATAATACCCTAAATTAGTATCCCACAATATATCGTTAATCGCTGTCTTGACCTTATTGTACCTCCTCATATATGAGGAGGCAATTTTCGGTTTGTCTTTATTTAACGCTCCCAATGCAAACAATGCTCTGGCAAAAAGAACTTCGTCATATGTGCAATACCCGTTACGAAACACATTATCGCACCAATCTCTGCAGTTAAACTCTCCGCTTTTGTAAAGCAAACCCGTTTCATCAACATTCTCGGCGAGCTTTTCCACTACTTTTACTGCTGCGTCAAGAATAGTTTTACCTCTCCATTTTTCAGAAAGCACGGTTTCATCTTTTGTAGTGCGAACATAATCATAGAGCATTATTGCAAAAAACGAAGGACTGTCAAAATGATCTCCCCACCAGTTTTTGAAGTTATATCTTACAGCAGAGGGGCACTTGCCATTTTTATTTATTCCTTTTGATAATGTTAGAATTTGTCTTCTCACTAATTCCGGACGATATTTTATTACTGCAAGCGATGTCCAATAGCTATCGCGGAAATAAGTACGCATAGGCGATTGATACACGATTCCTGCAAGGAATCCTTTAAAATTCCCCCTCTCCTTGTACATCGAAACAGCACAATTATATAGGCTATTAAAATATGCTTTTTTGAACTGGGTATCGCATACTTTAGGACAAGGCAATTGGGCAATATACTCATCTGCCAAATCAGCGTATGCGTCAAAGTTTTCATAACCTTTTGCCACATCAAAATAGCTAAAATCTTTGGCAGTTCCTGCGCTGATTACAATTCTAAGCTTTTTTGTTTCTCCTTTTATAAGTGTCAATTTTGCACCAAAATGACTATAAACCATTTTATTTGACCCAAGCGGTTTCGCGGGTTTAGTAATCGCAATGTCAAAAAAATAAAACCTTTTATTAGTATTATTGCGTATGACCAAATAATCATCTTTATCTTCGATTCTTTTTTGACCATGAATATGGCTCACAAAAGTCCCAAAGAGACTTGAAATGGAAGCGTTCTCTTTACATTTTGCAATATTTTGTTCAAAGTTTATTACATTCTCAAATATCAAATCTTTCTTTGCCGTGATATAAAATTCTTCAAAAATGGCATTTGTTTTGCTGTCTGCATACTGTTTAATTGCTAATAGGGCGTCTTCCGTCTCAATTTCAATGATTTGTCTACGTCCAATCATTGTAACTTTTTTAGATACATACATATCAAGTGGCTTACCATTAAGGGTCATTACGTTAAAGAAACTACCAATAAAATCCCATTTGTTAATTGCCGAATAACGCGATATATTACCGCGTCCATCAAATTGTGCGGTGAGCAGATTATTCGATATATCATAATAATTAGGCTCAAAAAAAGCGTCCTCGTTTACTATCGCTCCATCTCGATATGATGCCATTTTTATCGTTCTCCTTTTATAATTCTTCAGTATCAAAAAAACTACAACTCATTATAATATAACACTGATATCACTAATTTTCAATATAATAACTTACATAATATAATATACTTACATACTTTCATTTTTTACTATTTATATATTTGAAATATGACGAAATGCCGACAATAATACCTTGTTATAATGCGTAAGACGTACGGAACCCTAAAGTATAGTTAAAACCCAAAATACAACGTCTACTTGATAAGTCTTTACCTTTTTCTTGCTTCTATATCAAATGTGAAATGATATGTTGATTTTATGAGTATATTAACATAATGT
>DATFIH010000187.1:0-2086 GCA_035270205.1 Clostridia bacterium
GTCAAGGCTTGCTATTGACAGCTATGTTAATTTCTGCAACTGTAGGTGGTATTTTCTCATTGATGCTTGCTTTTGCGTCCGTTAATATGCGCGCCGATCAAACGATAGTAGGAACTGCGCTTAATATGATAGCGCCGGCACTAACAATATTTATTGCAAGGACGCTTTATTCGGTAAAGAATATCCCTTTTGCCAATGAGTTTTTTATAAGAAAGGTTGGAGGACTGTCACAAATTCCCGTTATTGGTGATTTATTTTTTAAAGACATTTATGCCACGGTTTATATTGGAGTAATAATTCTTATAATCTCATCAGTAGTATTGTATCGCACACGCTTTGGACTGCGCTTGCGTTCTTGCGGTGAGCATCCTCACGCAGCCGACTCTGTTGGTATTAACGTATTTAAGGTAAGATATATAGGCGTTGCTATTTCGGGCGTGCTTGGCGGTATAGGTGGTTTGTTCTTTGTTATTGCTACTATGGCTATGTTCTCAGGTAATGTGGCAGGATATGGATTTTTAGCCCTTGCAGTTATGATATTCGGGCAGTGGAAACCGGGAAGAATATTCTTGGCGGCTTTATTCTTTGCATTTATGGGTACAATTTCTTCAGCATATGCGTTGGTACCATTTTTAGCGCGCTTAAATATCCCGGGAGACATATATAAGATGATACCTTATATTGTAACGATGATAGTTCTTGCGTTTACTTCTAAAAAATCAAGAGCGCCAAAAGCAGAGGGTATTCCTTACGATAAAGGTTCGAGATAATTTTTGCTAAAAATTTCATATTGCGTTATAATAATTTTATAGACTAAGAGGCAGGTTTTATTTATGAGAATGTACGACATTATAAAAAATAAGCGTAACGGTAAAAAGCTTTCTAAAGAGGAGATAGACTTTTTTATATACGGTGTTACTCATGGCATCATACCCGATTATCAAACTTCCGCTTTATTGATGGCAATAGTTTGTAACGGTATGGATAGCGAAGAAACTTTGTCTTTGACTATGGCTATAGCAAATTCCGGCGATACAGTAGACCTTTCAAAAATAAATGGGATAAAAGCCGACAAGCACTCTACAGGAGGAGTAGGAGATAAAACAACGTTAATAGTAGCTCCTATCGTTGCATCTTTTGGTGTTAAGGTCGCAAAAATGAGTGGACGTGGCTTAGGGCATACCGGTGGCACCATTGACAAGCTGGAAGCAATAGACGGATACCGAACAAGCCTTTCGGATAAAGAATTTATCGACATTACAAATAAAGTTGGTTGTAGTATAATAGGTCAGTCGTCAAACTTAGCGCCCGCCGATAAAAAATTGTACGCTTTGCGCGATGTTACAGCTACTGTGGACTGCTTGCCGCTTATAGTATCAAGTATAATGGGCAAAAAACTTGCAATAGGCGCAGACGTTATCGTACTTGACGTAAAATGTGGCAGCGGCGCATTTATGAAAGATTGGGAGGACACTGTTTCGATGGCAGAGGCTATGGTGGCGGTGGGTATGGGCGCAGGCAAGAAAACTACTGCATTTATCACCAATATGGATGTGCCTTTAGGCAATAGTATAGGCAATTCCCTTGAGGTAATTGAAGCGGTCGAAACATTGCGCGGTAATGGACGCGATGATTTAACTGAAGTTTGTGTAGCACTTAGCGCAGAAATGCTGTTTCTTGCCAATTTAGGAACACACAACGAGTGTTTGAATATGGTTAAAAGGGCATTGCAAGATGGTTCAGCATACAATAAGTTTGTCGAAATTGTTGAAGCGCACGGTGGGAACGTGGCTCTTATTAAAGATACGTCACTATTTAAAAAGGCTAAGTATTGCAAACAAATAATTGCAAAGCGTGACGGTTATATGCTAAGTATGGATACAGAAAGGCTGGGCGTTTGTTCCTTACTGCTTGGCGCAGGCAGAATTAAAAAAGAAGACGATATAGATTATACCGCAGGGATAATATTAAATAAAAAGACTGGCGATTACGTAACGAGCGGTGATATACTTGCTGAGTTTTACGCAAATGATGAACATCTATTTGACGAAGCTGAGATAGAATTTAACAACGCGATTACCTATAC